>NZ_JBEZXZ010000164.1:0-19673 GCF_040638275.1 Actinoplanes sp. NPDC026623
CGGCCGGCTGGTGTTGTTCTCGGCCACCGCGCAGCCGGACGGCCTGAGCTCGGCCACCAAGGTGGCAGCCTGGCGGGAGGTGGCCGCGGGCGTCATGGCCTGGAACGCCACGAATCGCTGGCCGTCGACCGCGGTCAGAATCTCCGAGGTGAGCTCGAACCGGCCGACGGCCGGATGCCGGAACGTCCGCCGCGAGCCGCTCTTCACCCGCACGTCGTAGTGCCGCCACAGCTCGGCGAACTCGGTCGCGGCCGCGGACAGCTCGGTCACCAGCGCGTCCAACTCGGGCGAGCCGGGGTCGGCGGCGGCCACCGTACGCAGGTGAGCCACGCAGTCCTCGGCCATCCGCCGCCACGGGACGAACAGGTCGCGGGCGCTCGGATGCGTGAAGACGTACCGGATGAGGTTCCGCCGGGCCGGCGGCCAGTCCTCGATGCCGGCCAGCAGCCGGCCGCCCTCCGGGTTCGCCGCCAGGACGTTGCTGGTCGCGTCGAGCACGTACGCGGGCGTCGGGCGAACCGTGTCCAGCAGCCGAAGCAGCCCGGGCCGCGCGGCGACGGCGCGCGGCCCGCGGGCCGGGGTGCTGGCACCGGCGTTGCGGGCCAGGCTCCGCAGGTGCGCGCGTTCGTCGCCGTCGAGGCGCAGGGCCGAGGCGAGCGCGTCGAGGACGGCCGCGCTGGGATTGGTGTCGCGGCCCTGCTCGATCCGGATGTAGTAGTCGACGCTCACGCCGGCGAGCGTGGCCAGTTCCGCGCGGCGCAGTCCCGGCGTCCGGCGCCGGCCGACACCGGCCGCGAGCCCCGCCTCGGCCGGGCCGATCCTGTCTCGCCGGCTGCGCAGGAACTCGCCGAGGGCGCCGCGTGCGTTCATCCGTCGAGTCTGGCAGGTCGGCGCCGGGCTGAGGATGGCCCTGTCAGGGCCAGCCTCGAGGCGGCCTTCCGCCCGTCCGCCGGCACGGCCAGGCTGGCCGTCATGACGGATTCACGGGTACTCATCGTCGGCGGCGGCTCCGGAATGGGGCTGGCCCTCGCCGACTCGCTGTTGGCCGGCGGCGCGCGGGTGATGATCGCCGGGCGGTCGGGCGAACGGCTCGCCGCCGCCGCGCGGCGCCTGGACCGGGGCGAGCGGCTGCGCACCAGCCAGGTCGACGTCGGCCGCGAGGACCAGGTGCGCCGGCTGCTGGCCGAGGCCGGGCGGCTGGACCACGTGGTGGTCACCGCGGCCGACGCGACCGGGGCGTACGCGCCGCTGCCCGGCTTCGACGTCCAGGCGGCCCGCTCGGTCATCGACACCAAGCTGCTCGGGCCCTGGCTGATCGCCAAGCATGCCGGCCCGGTGCTGGCACCCGGCGCGTCGATCACCTTCACGTCCGGCATCGCGGCCTACCGGCCGGGCCCGGGCGCCTCGATGGTCGCGAGCGCGAACGGGGCGCTGGAGGCGCTCGCCCGGGCGCTGGCGGTCGAGCTGGCCCCGATCCGGGTCAACGTGGTCTCGCCGGGCTGGGTGGACACCCCGGTCTGGGACACGCTCGCCGGTGATGCCAAGGCCGAACGCCTCGCGGCCATGGCGGCGCGGCTTCCGGCCGGCCGGATCGGCCGGCCGGCCGACATCGCCAAGGCCTTCGAGGCGGTGATGGGCAACGGCTTCATCACCGGAACGGTCGTGCACGTCGACGGCGGCCACCGGCTCGTCCAGTGACACGCCGTCCGGCCTGCCGGGCGCGCGGCGGTACGGGCCGCAGGCTGTGACGGTGGCAGATCCCCTTCGCGTACGGCGCCTCGATGACCGGCAGGGTCGGCGGCCCGCCGAGCTGTTCGACAGTGCGCGGGTCGCCCGCCTCGCCACGGTCGACGACACCGGCGCGCCGCACCTGGTGCCGATCGTCTTCGCCCTGGTCGGCGACGTCATCTACAGCGCGGTCGACGACAAGCCGAAGCGGCATCGCAGGCTGCAACGGCTCGCCAACGTCGCACATGAGCCGCGGGTCAGCGTGCTCGCCGACCACTACGACGACGACTGGACCCGGCTGTGGTGGGTCCGTGCCGACGGCACCGCCGCCGTACTGCCCGACTCGGCCGATGGGCTCGCGGCCCTCGCGGCCCGGTACCCGCAGTACGCGGCCGCGCCGCCGGCCGGGCCGTTCCTGCGCATCGAGGTGCACCGCTGGTCGTCCTGGTCCGCGCGTTGAGGCCTAGGTGCCGAGCTCCAGGATCCAGTGCACGGCCGGGCCGGAGGTGCTCGTGTCGGCCCGCGCGGCGATTCCGGGCTCCTCGAGTCGCCCGCCGACGTAGTCGTCGAGCAGGTGGTAGCGGGCCAGCCCGTCGGCGCGCGTGCCGTCGAGGCGGCCGATGAGCATCAGCTCGTCCTCGTCGTCGAGCGACTCCAGTTCGGTGTCCAGGCTCGGGCCGCAGCCCGGCTCCGGGTCGCTCGGCTCGGCCCGCCACACCGCGATCGGCCGAGGGTGCGGGTGCTGTTCGGCGACGGCGACCAGCGCCGGCACGACGGCGTCGAGAAGCTCGGCGGCGAGCCGGCCCGCCGATTCCCGCAGCAGGTCGCGGGACACCAGCAGGTGCAGGTGTCCCCCGGCGGCGTCGAGGCGGGCGGCGACCGCCGGCGCGGTGCCGGTCCCGCCGTCCGCGGCGACGGTGACGTGCACCGGGTGCGGCGTCGCCGCGGCGAGGAATTCGGTCCACAAACCGAGGCAGTGCTGTGCGGTGGTGACGGCGGCGCGCAGCGTCCTGGAACCGCCGGCCGCCGATGACCCGGGCCTCTTCGCGGCGAGCAGCAGCTGATCTGCGCGCCGATCGCCTGGAAGTAGCGCATCGGGTCGATGCCGGCCGGCGCCCTCGGATACGACGACAGGGAGATCCAGAAGTTCATACGACCTCGACGATCCCGCACTCAGGCCGCGCGCGGCTCCCGCGCGCCTCGTGCCACCCGAAAGTGGTGTCTTCGCAACCGCCCGGGATTACCGCTCCGCGGCCGAGCGGGTCACGCAGAACTCGTTGCCGGCCGGATCGAGCAGCACCGCCCAGCCGTCGCCTCCCGGCGTGCGGTGGTCGTCCGAGATCGTCGCGCCCAGCGCCAGGAGGCGATCAACCTCGGCGTCGCGGTCCCGGTCACCCGGTTGGAGGCAGACATGCACCCGGTTCTTCACCGTCTTGTGTTCCGGCACGGCCTGGAAGAACAGCCGGGGACCGTCCGCCGGTTCGAGCACGACCTCGGCGTCACCCGGGACGAAATCGGGGTCCAGCGGGGTGCCGACCACCTCGCTCCAGAACCGCGCCAACGCGTACGGATCGGAGCAGTCGAACGAGACGTTGCGAATGAAGGACGCCATGACCACTCAGCTTAGAACGTGACTCCACGGTGGACTGACAGCAGGCGGCGGTGTCGATACGCTCCGTACGTGCTGGCTTCATTGCTGCCCGACAAATCCGCGCGGCCGGCCGGCGCGCCGGTCGCCTGGCTGCCGCTCGGCATCGTCGCATCGGCCACCGCGGTGTTGCTGGCGGCCTTCGGCGGCCGCTACGGCTACCACCGCGACGAGCTCTACTACGTCGTGGCCGGCCGCCACCTCGCCTGGGGCTACGACGACCAGCCGCCGCTGGTGCCCGCGCTGGCCCGGCTGACCGACCAGCTGTCGGGCGGCTCGCTTGTCGCGTTGCGGCTGCCCACCGCGCTGGTCGTGGCGGTCACCGTGCTGCTGGTCGGGCTGCTCGCCCGCGAGCTGGGCGGCGGCCGTGGCGCCCAACTGCTCGCCGCCGCGCTCTGGGCGAGCTCGGGGGTCGTGCTCGTCTCCGGCCACCTGCTGAGCACGACGCCGTACGACATCCTGTGCTGGACCGCGATCGCCTGGCCGGCGGCCCGCTGGGTCCGCACCCGCGACGACCGGCTGCTGCTGGCCCTGGGGCCGGTGGCCGGCCTGGGGCTGCTCGCCAAGAACCTGCCGCTGTTGTTCATCGCGGCCCTGGCCGGCGCGATCCTGATCGCCGGCCCGCGCGAGATGCTGCGCCGGCCGGCGCTGTGGGTCGCCGCCGCGGTGGCCACCGCGATCTGGGCGCCGAACCTGTGGTGGCAGGCCACCCACGACTGGCCGCAGCTCACGATGGCCGGCGCCATCCGGCGCGACGCGGACTACGGCGGGCGGATCGGGCTCCTGCCGTCCCAGTTCCTGATCATGAGTCCGCCGCTCGCGCTCATCTGGATACCCGGCCTGTGGCGGCTGCTGCGCAACCCCCAGGCGCGGCCGTACCGATTCCTGGGTGTGGCCTTCCTGCTGGTGCTCGGCCTGGTGCTGGTCACCGGGGGCCGGGAGTACTACCCGGCCGGCGCGTACCCGGCGCTGTTCGCGGCCGGCTCGGTGGCCGCCGCGGCCTGGGCGAAGCGGGCCGCCTTCCGGCTGCGGCGGGCGCTGCTGGTCGCCCTGGTGGTCGTCAACGCCGCGATGAACATCGCGATCGCGCTGCCCGTCTATCCGGTCCGGTGGTTCCCCGGCACCATTCAGGCGGCGTTCAACGACGACGCCGCGGAGACCATCGGCTGGCCGGAACTGGTCGACACCGTCGCCGCCGTCTACCGGTCGCTGCCCGCGGAGGAGCAGGCGACGGCGGTCATCATCACGACGAACTACGGCGAGGCCGGCGCGATCGACAAGTACGGGCCGGCGCGCGGCCTGCCGGCACCGTACAGCGGGCACCTGAACTTCTGGCGGTGGGGACCGCCGCCGGACACCGCCACCGGGCCGGCGATCTTCGTCGGCGACTGGACCGCCGGCGCGCTGGCCTCTTACTGCGGGTCGGCGACCATCGCCGCCCGCGTCGACAACGGATACGGCGTCGACAACGAGGAGCAGGGCACGCCGGTCTGGCTCTGCCGCGACGTCCGGGGAGCATGGTCCGGGCTCTGGCCGGGGCTGCGCCGGTTCGGCTGACGAGAACCCCGGCGCCGATTCCGCTTTCCGGCCACATGAATGAGATTTCAGGCGACCTCAATTGGGTGCTTCAGGAAAGAACCGACGTGTCGTACGTTATTTCACGCCAACGACACGCCGGCAGTTCCGGCCGTCCAATTAAGATCAGCCGAGGAGAACACCCATTATCACCGCAGGAGTAACCGCAGACGCGGCACCCGTCGCCGGACGCGTCGCGGTGATCGGGCAGGGATACGTCGGCCTGCCGGTCGCGCACGCCGCCGTCCGCGCCGGGCACACCGTGGTCGGATACGACGTCGACGAGCGGAAGATCAGCGATCTGCGGCGGGGCTGCTCGCCGATCGAGGACATCTCCGACAGCGATCTCGCCGGCATGCTGGACACCGGCCGCTACCTGCCGGCCGACAGCGCGAGCGCGCTCGGCGGCTGCTCGACCTTCATCGTCACCGTACCCACGCCGCTGTCCGACGGCCGGCCGGACCTGACCGCGGTGCTGGCCGCGGCCCGCGCCATCGGGCCGCACCTGCGGGACGGCGACCTGGTCGTGCTCGAGTCGACCGTCGCGCCCGGCACCACCCGCGGCGCGTTCCGGGACGCGCTGGCCACGACCGCCGACGTGCACGTCGCGTTCTCGCCGGAACGCATCGACCCCGGCAACAGCGCGTGGCGGTTCACCAACACGCCGAAGATCGTCGGCGGCCTCGACACCGCCTCCGGCAAGACGGCCCGCGCCTTCTACGAGGGCATCTGCGACACGATCGTCCCGGTCGACACCGCCGAGGAGGCCGAGACCGCGAAGCTGCTGGAGAACACCTACCGCTACGTCAACATCGCCCTGGTCAACGAACTCGGCCGGCACACGCACGAGCTCGGCATCAACGTCTGGAACGTGATCCGGGCGGCGGCCACGAAGCCGTACGGATTCCAGCCGTTCTTCCCGGGCCCCGGCGTCGGCGGGCACTGCCTGCCCATCGACCCGGAATACCTGGCCGACGCGGTGCAGCGCGAGGTCGGCACCGGATTCGAATTCGTCCGGCTGGCGATGCAGATCAACCGGGCCCAGCCCGCCTACGTGGTCCAGCGCATCACCGAGTTGCTGAACGCCGAGCGCCACACCGTCAACGGCTGCGGCATCCTCGTCGTCGGCGCGGCCTACAAGCCCGACACCGGCGACCTGCGCGAGTCCCCGGCGGTCGAGGTCACCTCCCGGCTCGCCGCGCTGGGCGCCGACGTGACCGTCTACGAGCCGCACGCCGGGAACGGCGCGCACCACCTGCTGGCGGCCGCCACCGCCGGCGCGGCCGGGCGCGGCACCGTCGGCATCGTCGACAGCCGGGAACGGCTGGCCGGCATGCTCGCCACGCCCGGCCGCTTCGAACTCGCGGTCATCCTCACCGATCACAGCGCCGTCCCGTACGACGCGGTCGTGCGGGCCGTTCCCCGGGTGCTCGACACCCGCGGGGCGCTGGCGCCCCACCCGGCGGTCACGACGCTCTGAGGTGGGACCGGATCGACTGCCGGGCCGAGGCGTCCAGGCGCCAGTCGCGATGGGACTTGACGTCGAAGTAGACCACCGCCCGCAGCCGCGGAAACGCCCGCGTGGTCATCGTCTCGGCCAGCCAGGCCGGCCGCTGCGCGCCCGGCGCGCAGCCGAACTCGGCGATCCATACCGGCAGATTCGGATCCAACCGGGTGACGGTCGCGTACATCCCCGCGAAGATCTCCTCGAACGGCCGCCAGTCGCCGCCGCCCCAGTTGAATCCGTCGATGCCGAGCACGTCCACATACGCCGACCCCGGCCAGATGCCGGGGACCGGGGTGTCGGACCGCCCGCCGGACGCATCCACATTGAAGATGAACTTCAGATTGCGGACTCCCCTATCGTGGAAAAAGGAAACGACGTACCGCCAGGCCGCGACGAACTCCGCCGGCGTCCCGCCCTCCTTCTTGGCGCCGTCCGGCGTGGGCTGCCAGGTCGACCAGTTACCGTTCATCTCCGGCCACGGCCGGACATAGAGATCGAACGGATACGCGCGCATCGCATTCGCGACCTTCTCCAGATAGGCGTCCCGGCGATGCGCGGTCACGTCGCTGAATCTGATTCCCCAGGGCTCCCAGGAAAGCAGCACCTTTCGCTTTCCACCGACCGCCATCCATTTCTCGTTCGGGCCGGGAAAGACATAGGACCAGTCCACGTACGTCGAGGCGATGTCCACCGGTCGCCCCAGCTCAGCCTCGAGGGCCGGGAGCCGGTCACGGCCGTCGGGCAGGTCGTCGGCAGCGGCGCCGAAAAGGAACGGGGCGAGGTCCGGCCGGGCCTCGGCACCCGAAGCACCGAGCATTCCGATCGACGTCAGTGCGGCGATCGCCATTTTCAGCGCGGGATTCATGGGAGCGGACTGTACCCACAATGAACGACGCTACCAAGCACAGTCGCCGGAACGGGCGAATCTCGCAACGGAGGTGCTCATGAAAAGCAGCCCATGGCGTTCGGCGGCATTTTTGGTCGCGGCCGGCCTGGCCCTGCCGATCGCATTCATCGTCGCCCATTCGGGCTCGGCAAAAAGTGAACCGGCGCGGCCGATCGACAACGACTGCTCGGCCGGGTACGCCGAGTTCACCTTCGACGACGGCCCCGGCGTATACACCGCGAAGTTGCTGGACAGGCTTAACGCGCTCCACCTCAAGGCGACCTTCTTCGCGATCGGCAGGAACATCGACGACGGCGGCCCCAAGGCGGCCGCGCTGATGCGGAAGCTGGTAGCGACCGGCCACTCGGTGCAGAACCACACCTACGACCACGCCTCGATCACCGGGGAGTCGACCAGGAAGCCCCCGCTGACCAGGGAGCAGATCGTCGAGGAGCTCGACCACGGAAGCCGGGCGATCGTCGCGGCCGGCCTGCCGAGCCCGACGCAGTACCGGCCGCCCTACGGCGACATCGACGCCCGGGCCGACGACGTGGCCCGGGAACTCGGCTACCAGCTCGTCTCGCCGTGGGGCGTGACCGACTCGAACATCGTGGACTCCAAGGACTGGTCCGGCGCCTCCACCGAGCAGATCGTCTCGAACGTCGTCAACGGCTACACCAGCGACGGCTACCGCCTCAACGGCATCAGGGACGACACGATCGTCACCATGCACGACGGCGGCCAACAGGACACCCTCAACTCGATCGCGGCGCTCCAGCCCATCGTCGACTACATGAACGCGCACCACCTGTGCTCGACGGCCACCATCCGTCACGACGCCATCGGCGGCCGGGTGCCGGCGCCGCCCCTGCCGGAACCCGGCGGCGACAACCTGGTGCGCAACCCGTCGCTGGAGAGGCACCACGGCGACGAGCCCACCTGCTTCCAGCACGCGGAGAACGACACCGGTGACACCGCCGGCGCCGCCGCATGGTCCCAAATCTCGGGCGCGCACACCGGCACGGCCGCCGAACAGGTGATCGTCCCGCGTTCGGCGGGAGGGGACCGGAAGCTGCTCATCAGCCGGGACCCGTCGGACTCCGACTGCCTCGCGAAGGTCAAGTCCGGGCACCGGTACGGCACCTGGCTCTGGTACAAGGGGACCTGGCCCGAGGAGGGCCCCACGAAGACCGAGGTCGGCATGGTCGTCTACTACCGCCAGTCATCGGGAGACTGGAAGTACTGGCAGACCGGGCCGTCGGTCGAGCCGTCCGCCACCTGGAAGCTCACCAACTTCGTGACCGCGCCGCTGCCCAAGGGTGCCACCGCGATCAGCTTCGGCCTCGACATCGGCGGCGAGGGCACCCTCGCCACCGACGACTATTCCATGGCCGCCCAATCCGAACAGGTCGCTGCGGTTCACCGTTGACGGCCCCTGGATCAGGTCGCGCGGCCGCCCATCGCCGTGACCACCATCTTTCGGAGGGCCGTCGCCCGCCGGGTTTCCGGGTGCTCAGCGCCGAACAGGTCCTGCAGACCCTTCCGCACCTGGTCGACCAGCCGGCGGGCAAGCAGGTACTGGCCCAGCTGGAAATAAGCGATCGCGAGATTCAATCCAGCCGACAGCGTGTCCGGATGATCCTCGCCCAGCACCCGCCGGCGCTGTTCCCACACCTGCTGGTGCAGCGTCGACGCCTCTCGATGCCGCCCCAGCCCACTCAACGACATCGCGATGTTGCTCGCCGACGTCAGCGTGTCCGGATGATCCTCACCCAGCACCCGCCGACGCCCCTCCCAGACTTCTCGTCCGAGCCGTACCGCACGCTGGTGGTCGCCCGAGGTGTGCAGGACGAGGACGAGGTCGGCCGCGCCGCGCAGTGTGCCGGGATCGGGATCGTCATAGCCCACGGCGTTGATCTGCGGCGACATGGTGTCGTCGACGAGCACCCGCAACTCGTCGTACTCGCCAAGGTCGTGCAACGCCCGGGCCAGTTCGGTCGCCGCCCGAAGTGTGTCCCGATGCTCGGAACCCAGCCGCGGCCGCCAAGCCGTGTACAGATTCTCGGCGAGTCGCCGGGCCGACCCGGCGTCGCCTCGGCTGAGCAGATAGGCCACCGCATCAGACGCACATTCGCGGAGGCCCGGGTCATCGGACAGACCCGGCTCCACGGCGAGCAGATGCGGCAACAGCCGCGCCCAGGCCGGCCAGGTCGCCGGGTCGCTCGGGTCACCGGGCCGCATGCCGCCGAGCGCCGCCTCCAGGTGGGAGGAAAGCTCCTCCGACACGGATTGCGGAAGCCGGCTACGCACCACGGCCTGGGTCAGGCGGTGCACCGTCACCGTCCCCGGCGCCAGCCTGGCCAGCCCGAACGCGCCGAGCCGGCCGATGGTCCGCTGCCGGGCCACCGGATGGCTCATCACGTCACGGGCCGCGCTCAGCGCCTGCGGACAGGGCTCGCCCGATGCGGCAACCTCGACGATCAGGTCTACCGGGACCGGCCCCGGCGCCAGAAACGCACACAGCTGGAGAATCGCCACCGCCGCCGGATCGGCGCCCGACAAGGCGGCCAAGCTCAACGTGACCGCTGTCGCGAACGACCGTGGATAGTCCCGCGGCTCTCCCACCTCCAGCACGGCCTGAGGCTGCTCCACCAGCACCTGGCGATATTCGGCGACCGGCATACCCGTCTCGCTGAGAAACACGACCGCCTGCGCCAATGCCAATGGCAGATCCCCGAGCGCGTCCGCCAGCCGCTCGGCCTCTATGCGATCCAAACCAGGCAGGTTCTGGGCCAGGAACTGCGTCGCCTCGTCCCGCGGTGGAACATCCAGCTCCACCGTGTCGGCGACCTGATGCCAGTTCCCCGTCCGCGAGGCAATCAGCACATGCCCACTCCCACGCGGTAGCCAAGGAAGTACATCGTCGCGGTCAACCGCGTTGTCGAAGATCAGCAGCCAGCGCCGCCGCTCCGCCAGATGCTCCAGCACCGTGCTCCGCGTAGTCGCCGAATCGACCGCCGCGTCGACGATCCCTGAAGCGACGCCCAGCGCCGCGAACTGCTCGCCGATCAAACCGGGCTTCTCCGCCGACACCCACCAGATGAGGTCGTATTCCCCGGCGAACCGCCACGCGTACTCCAGCACCAGCTGTGTCTTGCCGACCCCGGCCATGCCGTGCACAGCCTGCACCGCGACCGGCCCGTCCCCGGACAACGCGTCCCGCAACCGGCTCAGCACGTCCTCGCGCCCGGTGTATCCCAGATTCCGGTGGGGCAGGTTGAACACCGGCGGCAGGGCCCCCGGCGGGCGAGGCCCCGGGTCGGCGGGATCATGCGGAGACTCGGAGATCGGAAACGACCCGAGCGGCTCAAGATCGCCGAGAGCGATGTCCAGCAGCAGATGCTCCGCTTCAGCCGCGGGGCGCTCGAACAGGTCCTGCACGTGGAGCGGCGCCCAGATCGGGTCGAGACCGACGCTGTCGATTCGCACCAGGATCAGCCTCGCCACCGCGCCACTTCGCGGTTGCAACACCTGTGCCCTCAACTCATCCAGCATGATCAGCTGACGGCGCAGATAGGCCGACGACAGAAGCAGCAGCACCTGATTCGCCCGCTGAAGCGCCCCTTGGATCCGCTCGGCGACGTCGTCGCCCGCCCTCGAATCGGCACAGTCCAACTCGGTGCTGTAGCCGACACTCTCCAGGTGCCAACGGGCCCACTCCGCCCACGCCCGGTCCCGGCTGACGTACGAGATGACTATGACGCTCCGGTCGGGAGCGGGCTCTGGCGGTGAGGACGTCTCGGGCAGGTCCGGGAAGAGGCGGCGGATGGTCTGGAGCACTCGTCGGGGGGTCTGGTCGCCCTCCGGCGTCTCCGGGAGCATGGCCTCCAGGGCCGGAACGATCCTGTCGAGATCGCTTCCGGGCAGCAGGGCCAGTTCGCCGAGCTTGCGGGCCGCCTCGGCGGACCCGTCGCCGCCCGCCTCGACCCGGCGCACCGCGTCCGACGTCAACTCGTCCAGATCTTCGCGGTGGTTTTCCGCCAACCTGCGGAGGTCCATCGCGACGAACCACTCGCGGTTGAGCTCCTCAGCGCCCTCGGCCTGCCGCCGCGCGGTTTCCAGCCACCGCTCGGCCGCCCGCGGATCCAGCAGGTTGAGAACGGTGAGGCGCTGCGCGTACTCCAGCTCGGGCATGACGCGCCAGGAGAGCCGCCGGTCGGTGTAGAGCTCCAGCAGCATGGCGACCCGCTCGAGGCGCTCGTTCCCGAAGCGGGCCACGAGGCTTGCGAGCAGCAGGTTGCGCAGCTCCGGGTCGATCTCGTACAGCCCCTCGCCCAGCTCCCGGCACAGCGGGGACAGCAGCAGCGCGGCCTCGGCGTCGTACGGCAGGACGATCGGCGGATCCAGGAAGAAGTTGACGCGTACGAGATTGAGGAAGCCCGCGTCGAACGCGACCGGAATCGCCACGTGGCAGGCGAGCTCCAGCGTGCCGGCGGGCAGGCGTTCCCGGACGCTCGCCAGCCGGCCGGCCACGGAGCTCGCCATCAGAGCGGCCTCTCCAGGCCGACCGGCCGGCCCCGCAGGGCGTCGACGGCCCGGTACATTCCCTCGCGGGTCAGCCCGTACATCGGCACGTGCCGGGCCAGCTGGCCGGCGGTGGTGCCGTGCCAGGACCGCGACGGCATGGGGTTGAGCCAGGCCAGCAGCCGACCCTCGCGTTTCGCCGCCTTGAGCAGGGCGACCGTGTCCACCAGGCGTTCGGTGATCAGCCGGCCCCGCGCGGCGCCGGCGTCACTGATCACCACGACGCCGGTTTCCGCGTGCAGCGACCCCAGCACCGAGCTGAGCCAGCGGGGCCGGGTCAGGGCGTCGTCGTCATACAGCCGCCCCTCGGCGAGCGCGGCGATCCCCGGCAGGATCGGATCCACCGACGGGTCGAAGGGGTCGGCCATGGTGGCGATCAGCCGCTTGTCCGCGCTGTAGCCCGCCGTGTTGTGGAAGTAGGCGATCGTGATGGCATCGAGGCGGGCGCTCGACACCACCGCCCGCAGGCAGTGGTCGACGTAGTGGTGGAACGGCGTCATCGACCCCTGCCGGTCGATCAGCAGGAGCAGCCGCGCGGAGTTGCGGCGGCGCTGCACCAGCACGGGTGGCGTCGGGACGCCGGTGAGCGCATACCTGTTGAGGGTCCCGGCGACGTCGAGTTCCGTGGCCGGCCCGCCACGCCGGGGGCGGCGCAGCCCGCGCCAGGCCTGGGCGATCTGCCGCGCGGTCAGCGGGTACTGCTGATCGGTGATCAGCGTGGCGTCGTGCCGGCCGGTGGCGGGTGGCATGGCGGTGCTCCCGCGGATCTGCCGGGTGACGGGTACGGGATCGGCGGCCGGCGTGGCCGCCGGCGGATCGGCCGCAGCGATGTCCGCGGCGTCGCCGGCGGCCGGGGACGGCTCGTCGCCGGCGACCGGCCGGTCGATGACGGCCACCCGCCGGGGGTTCGGCCGGCCTGCCTCCGGCGCCGTCCAGACCGGCGCGTCGACCCGGGCGAAGCAGGCGCGGATGATCGCGGCCTCCGAGGGCGACTTCGCCCACAGCGCGAGGCACACGTTGAGCAGGCTGCCCTCCGACGACCAGCCGAATCCGGCCGCGAGCGCCTGCCGGAGGGCGTCGACGTCGTCGATCCCCAGCAGCAGTCCCCGCCGCCGCAGCTGCGTGATGAGCTGGTGGAGGAAGACCGGGGGCGGCGGCACGGCTATCGCCGGTCCAGCCACTCCGCGACGCGGGCCTCGTCGCTGTGCTGCTTGACCAGGGCGCTCCTGAAGGCAAGCCGGTCGGCCGCGTCGTCGCCGGCGTCGACGGCCTGCAGGTAGCCGACCCAGTCGAGCAGCTCGCTCAGGCCCGGTCGTTTGTTGAGGTCCAGCTCCCGCAGGCTCAGCAGGGTCGCGATCGCCCGGTCCCGCAGGGTCTTGCTACTGATGCCGTGCAGCGCGAGGATCTCGTCGAGTTCGCCGGACTCCGACGGGAAGCGGACGTAGTGGAAGATGCAGCGGCGCAGGAACGCCGGCGGCAGCGTCTTCTCCTCGTTGTTGGTGACGATGACGATCGGGCGCAGCCCGGGCTGCCTCGCCGGCACCTCGTAGCAGAGCCCGGGCACCTCCGGCACCTCGAACTTCAGCTGATCGAGCTCGCGCAGCAGATCGTTGGGAAAGTCGATGTCCGCCTTGTCGATCTCGTCGATGAGCACGACGGACCGCCGGCCGTGCGTCGCGCGCTCGATCGCCCGCCCCAGCGGGCCGAGGCGCACGTAGTCGTCCTGCTCCTCGACCGCCTGCTTGCCGGATCCGTCGCCGCCCCGAATGTCGTAGAGGCGGCGGACGGCGTCGTACGAGTAGAGCAGGTCCAGCCCCCGGCTCGTCGACTTGATGTAGGCCTCTTCGAGCGGAAGGCCGAGGGCGTAGGAGACGGCGTACGCGAGCCGGGTCTTTCCGGCGCCGGGATCGCCCTGGAGCAGCAGCGGCCGGCCGAGGGCGATCGCCAGGTTGACCGCCTCCTCCAGCTCCGGGCCGGCGATGTAGGGCTCACGCGTGACGACCTCGGTCTTCGGGTCCTGGTGGGCGATCGGCTCGGCTCCGGTCACCTCGCCAGACGGCCGCCAGCGGCGACGGCCAGCGCCGCAGCGCGATCATGTTGCTGGCCCAGCCGTTCACGTCCCGCGGGACGAAGCGGGGCTGCGGAAGGGCGACGACGGGCTCGGGGAAGCCGTCCGCGGGCTCACCCACGAGCAGCAGGACGATCCACTTTCGATGCGGTCCGATCCTCGACCGGACCTCGTCGATGAAGCGGGTGATGTGCTCGGCCGGCACTGCGTCGACGAGGATCGGGCAGAAGACGTTGACGCGGTCGAGCTCCTGCCGGTAGCGGGCGACATAGCCGACCACCCGCTCCACGGAGTTGACCTCGGCCCTGAGCGTGAGCTGGCCCTTCGGCTCGAACTCGCCGAAGTGTGCGGGCAGCCAGTCGCGCAGGTTCTCCACGACCTTCATGTCGGTGCACTGGACGGGGATGCCGAGGGCCAGCATCCGGTCCGTCGCCGCGGTCCGGGCGTCGAGTATCGCGTTCTTGAGCACGTCCAGGTCGAAGTACGCGGTGTTCAGCAACTGCCGGGGTTCCGCCGCCGCCGACGGCCGTTCCACCTTCAGGTTCAGGCGGAAGCGGGCGACGAGCCGGTCGACCGGCACGGCGTACAGCACGTTCGCCGCCATGGGCCGGGACCCCGGCGCGGCGGCCCGCTCCCTCACCTGTTCCACCAGCAGACCGACGATCGAATCGTTCACGACCACGGCGCTGCCGGAGTAGCCGGAGTAGTCGCGCAGCTCCTCGGCCACGTGCAACTGGAGCACCGTCATGTCGTGGTCACCGGCGTTGACGATCATGTGATCGATTGCCCGCACCGCGCCGGTGAGCTGGGAGTCGGCCTTCTGCGGCCGCGAGGTGACCCGCCACTGCTCGTGAAGCTGGGCGTGCGCGAGCGGCGGCACGACGGGCAGCGACTCGGCGACCCGCAGGATCGCCGCGTCGATCGACGGGTCGACCCGGACCTCCTGGACCTGCACCGACCATCCGGCGGTGACGAACGTGAGTTCGGCCGCCGGCTGATCGCGCACCACATGCGCGGCCGTCGCGACGAGCCGGTCGGTCAGCGCGAAGGCGCTGCCGCGGAACCTGGTCCCACTGAGGATGCGTCCGTCGATCATGCCCGCTCGATGGTCACGGTCACTTCGAATGTCGATTCCGCGGACGCCCGCGAGAGAACCACTCCGGCCTCGGCGGACAGGGTGATTCCGAAGGTGGCGGACAATTCCTTGATCTTCCAACCGTCGGCGGTGGGAAGCTCATTCACGTCGGTGTTGATGGCCTGCGCACCGGCGACGATCGCGCTGCGGATGTCACCGGCGCGATCCTTGAGCCGCTCGACGATGTTGTTCCCCCAGGCGATCTCCCGTCCCCCGGTGACGTCCACGACCTGAACCACCACCGAGTCGGGAATTTCAACGTCCGCCATTCAACCCTCCGTAATCACGGCTCCACGGTCGAGCCAACTCTACGGAGAGCGAAGGAGAAGTCCAGCGGCCTAACGAATGAGAGCCGGCCATCCCCTCGGCCGCCGTTCACCCGTCCGAGTAGGAGCCCCGGCGCCGAACCGGCCGGCCGGGGCTCCCTATCACCACCGAGCCGGCGCGCCTGTCACTCTGGCGGCCCGGTCCACGTCAGATTCCTCCGTCGCTCGCCCGGCAGCGGCTGCGCCGGCACGGGAGGCAGGTGCCTCGGGCTGATCAATCGCTTGGGTTCGGCACGGGCCGTCCGCCGGGGCACCGCGATGTGCACCGGTTGCCCGTCCGCCGCGCGCTGCACCGGCATGACCAGCGTGGGTGTGCGCTCCGGGTCGTGCCGGGACACGTGGTGGTTCACCGGCGTCGCCTTCGAGGTGCGGGTCTGCCACCGGTTGTCGAAGAGCTTGAACAACGCCACGTAGCGGGTCGGGGTGAGCAGGAGCAGGTTCAGCAGGATCGCCGCCGGGGTGCCGACCAGGAACGACAACCACTTCTGCCTCGCCGGCATGCCGGGCCGGCCGACGAGGTAGAGACCGGACAGTCCCCACCGCACGACGACGTAGGCGCCCACGTAGACGCTGACCGCGAGCAGGCCGTCGCCGCCGCTGTATCTGGCGTGATCGGAGAACATTGCGACCACGATTCCCCCGAGCGCCCAAACCGTCATGGCGGGGGCGATCACCAATTGCAGCATCCCGTACGTCGGCGAGATGAGCTGCCGGAGGCTGAGGTTCTTGAAAACGTACGGGAGCATCCACCACCACGATCGAGCCCAGCGCAGCCGCTGCTTGTAGGTGCCCCTGAGGTCCACCGGCATATCCGTTTCGACCATGGCCTCGGCAACGCCGACGACCTGGCCACGCTCGAGCGCCCGCAGCGCCAGCCACCTGTCGTCGCCGGTGCCGCACTCCACCGCGTACGCGTCGAGGTGGTCATAGAGCAGCTCGGCCCGGTAAAGGGCGAGGGCGCCGGAGGTGGTTTCCAGGCAGCCGAGAATGGACCGCGAGGCGCGCATCATGACGCAGCTCGTGCCGATGTCGATGTCCGCCGCCCGGGCGACGAAGCTCTCCTCGAAATTGCGGATGTAGATCATGCCGGTGGCGGCCTGGATCCGCGGGTCGCTCATCGCTCGAAGCAGTTGTTCCAGGGCGTCCGGCGCGGGCCTGGAATCCGAATCGACGGTCAGCACGAATTGGTAGGTGCTGGAACGCCAGCGGCCCGCCACCTTCCGTCCGTGTGCCTTGAGAACCTCGACCTGCGCGCCGCGCTTGCCGGTGTTCGGCTGGCGCCGCCACGTCACCCTCGGGTCCTCGAACGGCAGGATCGGAACTCCGGAGCCGTCGTCGATGACCTCGACGTCCACGGGGATGGTCTGCGCGAGGATGCTGCGCACGCAGCCGACCAGGTTCTCGTGGCCCTCGTTGTAGGCGGGAATGATGCACAGCACCCGGCCCGGCGCCGGCGGCCGGTCGAGGTAGCGGCGGCCGAAGTGGAAGGCGAGCAGGCAGAAGACGATCACCAGCGCGCCGAACAGCCAGTACCCGATCAGCAGCGGATCATCGGTCTGCCGGTTGACCACGTAGGTCACCGCCTCCAGCGCCATGATGACCACGCCGATGACGGTCAGGTGGACGAGGCGGGTCTTAGGCGACAGCACGACGCTCCTGCGGGACGATGCGCGAGGACAGGTACAGGGCGCCCACGGCCGCCGCGAGTCCGACCGCGGTCGACATGGGCCAGCTCAGGCCGCCGACGTGCGCGAGGAACGCCACGCCGAACACGACGGCGCCGACGAACGTGAAGATCACCTTGCGAGCGCGGCCGATTCGGGAGCCGTACCGGAAGGCGCCGATTCCGAACAGCACACCCACGATCGCCGCCGCGATGATGTGATCGAGGCCGAGGAGGTCGACCGGGGGGAGCGAGCCGGCGCCATCGGCCAGTGGAGGTGCGTTGCCGTAGGGCATAACAGGGTCCTTCTAGGTTGGAAATCGCTCATTGATCGCGGTGGAGTCCGGGCAGTCACCACCGCGATGGTGCGGTCGTTGGGCAGGACGTGGCGCGGCCGGCGGGGGCCTTTGCCAGAAAATATGAATAACAGTGCAATGCCGACTTACCGGACTGCCTGACAGAATGTAAGCCAGTTCGGTTCTTTCTGGCATCACGCGTTGGGGGTAGTCCGACAGGCAGCGGCGGCGGGTCGCACGGCTACCGCGGAACCCGCGACCGGCCATCAACGCAGATGAGGCCCGCGGGCCGGCCCGCCCGCCGGGGCGAGGACCATTCGGTTTGCGCCCGCGGGCCGCGACAATCGACCACCGGCGTACCCGATCGGGTGACGCCCGAGGCGCCCCCGATTCGGGCCGATGCTCTTCTTCATCGGCCAGCTCATCCTGATCACCGAGCTTGCCGTGCGGCGGCAGGTGCGGCCGTGGTCGCCGGTGCTGCTGCTCATCGCCACCTCTGCCCTTCGCCGGCAAGGACCTGATCCCGCTGGGCGCGGTGCTCATGCTGATCTCGTTCGCGCCGCTGATCCGGCGCGCCCCCGAGCCGGCGGCGGAGAACGCCATCGCGTGACCGCGCGGCGCGCCCGCCTGGCCCCCAATCCCCCCGAGATGACGGCCGGACGCTCAGGCGGCGGGCGGCAGGTCGTCCGGGTCCCGGTAGTCGTCGATGTCGGAGTCCAGGAAGGCGGTCAGCAGCGGGTCGTCACCGATGCCGCGATCCGGTGACTCCTCGTACGTCAACTCGCCGCGGTGCCGGCTCAGCGCCCAGGCGGTCCGGCTCGGATCCCGCTCGTCGCCGGCCCGTTCCAGATCGTCCGGCCGGCGTCGCTGCCGCCACGCCGTCATCAGCTCGTCGCGGGTCTGCACGACCGTCGGATGCCGGGCGCTGAAGACCTTCAGCCGCCGATCCAGCAGGTCCTCCAGCAGCTCGATGGCGCTGCCCGCCTCTCCCCGCAGCCGATAGGTGACGGCGAGGTTGTAACGGGTGCCGAGGGTCGCCTCGTGGTCGTCGCCGAGGACCCGCTTCTGAATCTCCAGTACCTCCCGGAACTGCACGATCGCGCGGTCGTGGTCCCGCTGGGCGCGGAGGCTGAGCGCCAGGTTGTGGCGGGTGGTCAGGGTTCGCGGGTGTTCCGCCCCGATCGTGGCCACCCGGTCGGCGACCAGCTTCTCGAACCGCCCGGTGGCCTCGTCGAACGCGCCCTGCTCGTAGGCGAGCCAGCCGATGTCGCCCCGGATCGTCTGGGTGTCCGGATGGTCCGGTCCGAGGCGGCCGTGCCGGATCCGCAGCACCTGCTTGAACAGCAGCCGGGCGGTGCTGAACCCCTTGCGCTGCAGCAGGTTCCAGGCGAGGTTCGCGGCGGTGGCGAGGGTGTGCGGATGAACGCGGCCGGAGCGGCGCAGCTGAATCTCGAGGACCTGCCGGAACAGCCGTTCGGCGGCGACGTAACGGCCCCTCGCCTGCTCGATCCAGGCCAGGTTGTGCCGGGTCACCAGGGTGTTCGGGTGGTTCTCGCCGAGAACGACGCGGCGCCGGGCGAGCACCACGGCAAACTCGCGCTCCGCGGTGCGCAGCGAGTCAGGACCACCGATCGCCTGCCGCGCGTACGCCTGGCTCTGCATGACCGACAGGGTGTCGGGATGGTCCGGGCCGAGCCGGCGGTTGCAGGAGCCGAGCACGTCGCCGAGCACGTCGAGCGCCTCCCCGGGCCGCCCCGCGGCGTGCACCACCCGGGCCAGGCGGTGCCCGGTGGTGATCGTCCGAGGGTCGTCGGCGCCGAGCAACTCCACCCGGCCGGCGAACACCTGGCGGAACAGCCGTTCCGCCTCGGTCAGTTTCCCCCGGTCGTGCAGGATCGCCGCCAGGTGGTGCTCCGCCCGCAGCAGCCGCAGCCGGTCCCCGCGACCGGCCGGGCCGGGGCGACCCCGTTCCGCGTCGACGACCGCCCGGATCTCCGCGTGCGCCCTGCCCAGCAGGTCCTCGGGTGGCCGGTCCGGCCCCTCGCCGGCGTCGATGCAGCCGTAGTAGCCGCGCCGCTGGTGCACCAGGGCGATCCGCTGCCGGGCGGTCAGCCGGGCCGGATCGTCCGCGGCGAAACCCGCGGTCCGAGCCAGGGCCCGTTCCGCGAGGACCAGCGCGCCGTCGTACATCCCGCGGCCGGTCAGGTGCCGGCCGGCGCGCTCGGCCGCCCGCAGCGCCGCGCGCAGGGCGACCTCG
>NZ_JBEZXZ010000165.1:0-19622 GCF_040638275.1 Actinoplanes sp. NPDC026623
GGTCCCTCCGCGCCCGGCGCGGGCGGGGGGTGCGGCTTGGCCGTGTTGGCCTCCGCCGCCGCCCCGGCGGGGGCGGCGCCGGCGGCTCCGGGCCGGGCCCCCCCACGGCCGCGCGGGTCCGCGAGCGCTTCCTCGACCGGGCCCTGGCCCTGCCGGCGTCGGTGATCGAGCGGATACCGGCCGGCGACCTCGCCGCCCGGGGCACCGCCGACGTCGGCGCGGTGGCCTCGACCCTGCGCGACGCCATCCCCGAGGTGCTCATCGCGGCCGTGCAGGCGCTGTTCGTGCTCGTGGCCGTCTTCCTGCTCGACCCGCTGCTCGGCGTCGTCGCCCTGCTCGGGCTCTCCGCCATCCCGGTCGCCACCCGCTGGTACCTGCGCCGGGCCCGGACGGCCTACCTCGAGGAGGGCGCGGCCGGCTCGGTGCTCGCCGACGAGCTCGCCTCGACCATCGCGGGCACCCGTACGGTCGAGGCGCTGGGGCTGCGTGAGCGCCGGACCGCGGTGGCCGACCTGGCGATACACCGGGCCCGCGACACCCGGCTGCGGACCCTGCTGCTGCGCAGCGTGCTGTTCCCCGCCGTGGACGTGTCCTACGTCGTTCCGGTGGTCGCCGTGCTGATGGCCGGCGGCGCGCTCTACATCAACGGCGAGCTCACCCTCGGCGCCGTCGCGGCCTGCGCGCTCTACCTGCGGCAGCTCGCCGTGCCGCTGGACGCGATCCTGATCTGGCTGGAACAGCTGCAGAGCAGCGGCGCCTCCTTCGCCCGGGTCGAGGGGCTGGCGGTGATCCCGCCGGCCGTCGCGACCGGGCGCTCGGCGCCGGCGAACGACCTCATCGAGGTCCGCGGCGTCCGGTACGCCTACGACGGCGACCGCGACGTGCTGCACGGCGTCGACCTGACCGTGCGGCCGGGGGAGCGCCTCGCCCTGGTCGGGCCGTCCGGCGCCGGCAAGTCCACCCTCGGGCGGCTGCTCACCGGCGTCGACCGGCCGCGGGTGGGCAGCCTCACCGTCGGCGGCGTGGAGATCGCCGCGCTGCCGCCCGGCCTGCTGCGCCGCCAGATCGTGCTGGTCACCCAGGAGCACCACGTGTTCCGCGCCGCGGTCCGCGACAACCTGACCCTCGCCGCACCGGACGCCACCGACGACGACCTGCTCTCGGCGCTGGCCGTGGTCGGCGCCGACTGGGCCGAGGAACTGCCCGACGGCCTCGACACCCGGCTGGGCGGCGACGGCCACTTCCTGGACGGCGCGCAGGCGCAGCAGCTCGCGCTGGCCCGGGTGGTGCTCGCCGACCCGCACACCGTCGTGCTCGACGAGGCGACCGCGCTGCTCGACCCCACGACCGCGCGGAACGCGGAGCGCGCGCTGGCGGCGGTGCTGCACGACCGCACGGTGATCGCGATCGCGCACCGGCTGCAGACGGCACACGACGCCGACCGGGTGGCCGTCATGGACGGGGGCCGGCTGGTCGAGCTGGGCACGCACGACGATCTGGTCGCCGCCGGCGGCACCTACGCGGATCTGTGGCGGACCTGGCACGGCTAGGGTATCCGCGCCGGATAGGCCCTGAGCTCAGACCGCCACGACCCGGTGGCGGACGACGGCGTCGAAGAGGTAGCCGAGGCTGTTGTGCACGGCCACGTCCGGCTGGGTGTTGCCCCGCACGTCGGTGGCCCGGGCCAGCAGTTCGTGCTCGCCCGCGGCCGGGCGCCAGTCGAGCTCCCAGCGTTGCCAGGCCGCGCCCTCGCTGCCGCCGACCCTCCGGGCCCGCCGCCAGTGCAGGCCGCCGTCCGTGCTGACGTCGACGTGCCGGATCGCGCCGCCCGCCGACCAGGACCGGCCGCGCAGCCGGGCGTGCCGCCCGGCGCTCACCTGGGCACCCTGGTCCAGCTCGAACGCGCTCTTGATCACCTGCCGGTCGAAGGGCTCGCCCTCGGCGGGGAAGCCGGCGCCGAAGAGCCGGTAGAACTGGGTGTTCCACGGCGAGAAGAGCGGGGCGTCGGAGACCTCGAGACTACCCAGCCACTTGATCGACGCGATGCCGATCCAGTGCGGCACGATCAGCCGCACGGGATGGCCGTGGTCGGCCGGCAGCGGCTCGCCGTTCATCTCGTACGCGACCAGCACGTCGTGCAGCGCCTTGCGCAGGGGCAGCGGGCGGCGCACCGGCCCGAGGTCGACGCCGCCGGTCACGAAGTTGGCGTCGAGGCCCGCCGGCAGCACGTCCACCGCGTCGCGTGCCAGGCCCGCATGCCGCAGCACGGTGGACAGCCGCACGCCGCGCCAGCGGGCGACCCCGACCGCGCCGAGCTTCCAGGCGGTGCCGGACACCGTCTGCCCCTGCTGGCTGGTGAAGTAGCCGCGGCCGTTGCCCGCGCACTCCACCGCGGCGGTGATCGTCGCGGCCGGCAGCCGGCGCAGGTCGTCGTACGAGAGGTCGGCGGGACCGTGCCGCAGGCCGGTGCCGAAGATCCGCAGCCGCCAGTCCGCCGGATCGATGATCGGGGTGCTGGTGTGGTTGCGCACGAAGAACCGGTCGATCGGCACCAGGTAGCCCTGGTCGGCCATGGCGGACCAGCGCATCTCGGCGTTGGTGCCGAGGACGGTGAACAACTCGGGCGGCAGCGGCTTGACGATCGGTCCGGCCGCGGCCCGTGCCGGTGCGCCGGCGGCCGCCGCGCCGGCCAGGCCCGCGCCCACCGCGGCGGTCAGCCGGAGCAGGTCGCGGCGGGAGAAGCCGCCGGCCTCGCCGGCCAGCCACTGGCGCAACCGCAGCCGGTCGTAGGCGCCCTCGTCCAGCATCTCGTCCATCGATGTCGCTCCCTCGTCGGCGGTCACGAGCATGCTAAACCGATGGGCACAATAGGAAAAGGGTATGGCTGGCCCTACCCGCAATACTCGGGCAGGCGTCATGGTCCGCGGCGGCCGCCCCCGCTTAGGCTGCGGGTCGTACCCGGACCAAGGAGTTCCCTATGGCCTCGTCGCGATCCGCGGGTCGTGCGCCCGCCGTGCTCGCCGCCCTCGCCGTGGCGCTGATGGCGGCCTTCGTCGCCGGCCCGCGCGTGCTGGCGGCGAGCGGGCCGGGCGGCGGTTTCCACGATGAGGGCGACCTCACCGGCGCCGCCCGGTCGGCGTTCGCCGGGTACCGGCGCTCCGGCGACCGGGCCCTCACCACGGACCTGGCGAGAGTGGTCGACTACTGGTTCCGCTACCACGTCGCCAAGGCGGCCTTCGCCGCGATCCTGCTGATCGTGCTGGTGCCGCTCGGCGTGCTGCTCTGGCGGGCGTTCCTGCGGCCCGGCGGGGCGTGGGGCAGGGCCGCCCTCGCCTCGGCCGGCACCCTCGTCACGATGATCGGGCTGTTCGCGGCGGCGGCGGTGATGGCCAACGTTCAGGGTGCGGTGGCGCCGTTCGCCGCGCTGCTGCCGATGGCGACGGGCGGCGCGACCGGCCGGGAACTCGCCGGCACGCTCGATCGCCACCTCCGGGGCGGCCCGGCCACGCCCGCGCTGGAGGCGATGATCGACGACTTCTCCCGGTTCCACGTCGCGATGGCCGTGGTCGCCACGGTCGTGGCCGTCGTGCTCGCCGGCCTGAGCGTGGTCGCGTGGCGGGGGTTCGCGAGAACGGCGTCGTCCGAGCGGCGATCGAGGCGGGTGTCGGGGTCGTACGGCGTGCTCTCGGCGGTGTCGGCGCTGGCCGTGATCGTCGTAGCGGTGGCGAACACGACCACCGCGGCGAACCCGGCGCCAGCCCTCCTGGCCCTCCTCAACGGCGGATGGTGACGGGGTTGGTGAGCGCGGCCATGCTCCCACCCGGGTGGCGTACCTCTACGCGGACGAACATCGACTCGGCCTCGGTGGTCTGCCATCGCACGGCACCGGATCCGTCGCCCGGCAGGGATTCGCGGTGCACCGTGCCCCGGTCGGTGTGGAAGCTGACGACGCCGGACGGCACGCCGGTGATGTCCAGGCGCACCGTGACCGGCTCTTCGCGGGCGGTCAGCCGCTGACCGATTCCGGCGCCGCGCTCGCCGGCGGACGCGGTGAGCGACAGCTCGATGCCGGCCGATTCGGCGATCCAGCTTCGCCCGGCCCGGATGCCGGCGAGGATCGCCTCGGTGCTCAGCCCCGAGGCCGGCACCACATTGTGCGGCAGGGCGAGTTGGCCTTCCTGATGCGCGTCGCTGTTGCCGATCGCCGGCCGAAACCGCCCATTGTGGACGTCGGAGGCCAGGCTGCGACCCCATTCGGCCAGTGCCGCCTCGTTGTCGGCGTTCCACGGAAGGTCCGAGCTCCACTGCCCGTTCCACACCTCCACCGCGTCGAAACCCTGAAACGGGTACATGAAGACGCCCGACGGATAGGGCAAGTGCGGGTGGGCCGCGACGCAGATCCCACCGCCGCGATGCACGCGAGCCACCTCGCGGTCGATCGCCTCGTCGCGGACGCCGTACTGCCAATCGACCGCCTGGCCCGCCTCGACGCCGAGCGCGAGCCAGTGCCCTGTCGGGGTGGTGACCTCCTGGCCGAGAATCACCAGCAGGTCGTCACCGGCGAGCGGACCCCAGGCGCCGTGCGTGTCGCAGGTGTTGTGCTCGGTGGACCGCGCGCCCGGCGCCGCGCACAGCGCCTCGCTCCTGATCAAGCTCGGCTACTACCTCGAACGCCGCGGCGATTACCAGGCCTGCCGGGACAACCAGCTACGCGCCGCGCCGATCGTGGCGGCGGCCTACGGGCCGGGCAGTGCCAGCATGGCCGGCGTCCTGCTGCTGCTCGGCTGCTGCCGGCTCGAGCTGGGCGACTGGAGCGCCGCCCGGTCCGACTTCGAGCAGGCGGCGCACATCTACCGCGCCGCCGCCGGCGCCGACTCGCTGGAGGTCGCCGACGCGCTGTACCTGCTCGGCGCCGCGCAGGCGAACCTGGGCGACCGCGATGCGGCCCGGTTCAGCTGCGTGGAGGCGCTGCGCATCCTCGAGGCCGGCGCCGCGCCTGACGATCCGCGTACGGAGATCGTGCGTGACGCACTGCGACCGCCTCCGCCGTGGTGGCGGAGGTTCGGGTAGGCCGGGCGCGTGTCACGTCCCGTCGGAGCCGATCTCCGGCGGGATCGCGAGCGGGTGACGCTCGTCGTCGCGGGCGGCGACCCGCTCCATCTCGCGCACGTACTGCCGACGGGTGATCAAGGCGGCCACCAGCTGCGCGACCAGCACCCCCTCGAGGCTGCCCGGCTCGGACCGTGACCCGGCCGCCTTGATCTCCTCGCGAGCCGGCCGGGACTGCTCGTCGGGGGAGGTGTCCTTCACGATCAGCCAGATCGTGTACGCGCATGTGCAGGCAACAAACGTCGTGAGCATCAGCAGGAACAGCATCGCCAGCACCTCCGTAGGCCGTTTGTCAGGAGACGATGTGCATCTCGTGGCTCGTGCCGTTCAGGCGGCGCCCGCCGTCGGGCGTCACCGTCACGATGTCCTCGATGCGTACGCCGAACCGGCCCGGCAGGTAGACGCCGGGCTCGATCGAGAAGCACATGCCGGGGACGAGCGTGTGCGTCTCGCCCTCGACCATGTACGGCGGCTCATGGGTGGTCAGGCCGATCCCGTGGCCGGTGCGGTGGATGAAGTACTTGCCGTACCCGGCGTCGTCGATGATCTTCCGGGCCGCCCGGTCGATCTCCTGGCAGGCGACGCCGGGCCGCACCGCCTCGAAGGCCGCCTGCTGGGCGCGGCGCACGGTCTCGAAGACCTCGCGCTCCTCGTCGTCCGGCGGCCCGACGTGCACGGTGCGGGTGGTGTCCGAGCCGTAGCCGTCGCGCAGGCCGCCGAAGTCGAGGACGACCATGTCGCCGTCGCGCACGACGCGGTCGGTCATCTCGGAATGCGGGTTGGCGCCGTTCGGCCCGGAGCCGACGATGGTGAAGTCCACCGTCTCGTGCCCGTGCTCGCGCAGGAACCCGGCCAGGTCGGCCCCGATCTCGCGCTCCCGGCGCCCGGCGAAGCGCACGCCGACGATCTGTTCGTACGCCGCGTCCGCGGCGGCACCCGCGGCGGCGAGCCGGTCGATCTCCTCGGCGTCCTTGACCGCGCGCAGCATCGGCAGCGTGCCGGTCATCGACCGGTACGCCGACGACGGCAGCGCCTCCTGCAGGGCGAGCACGTGCATCGCCCAGGCCGAGTCGGAGACGGCGTAGCGGCCGTGCGGGTCGAGCAGGCGCGCGGCCTGCGCGTACGGGTCGGTGCCGTCGGCCCAGTCGGTGAGCGTCACCGCGGCCACCCCGCCGGCGAGTTCGGCGTCGCCGCGCTCGAGGGTCGGAACGATCATCGCGGGGTCGCGTCCCGCCCCGAGCACGAGCATCGTGATCCGCTCGGTGATCGCGGTCGGCCGGTAGCCGGTGAAGTAGACGAGGTCGGGCCCGGGGGTCACGAGCAGGCCGGCGAGGCCGGCCTCCGCCGCCTGAGCGGCGGCGCGCTCCATCCTGTGGGTGAAGTCCTTCGCGGTGAACTGGCGGGCCGTCATCGGCGAACACCTCCGGTGCTGCACATACGTTTCTCCGGATTCCGGACACCGGCGCTGATTCAGCCTCACGGCTGAACGGAAGTGCCAGCATCGCCCGCAACGGATGATTCAGCCCCGGCCGGCCGTTGGGCGCCGTGGATCGGCGCTGGTCGTCGGCGCGGGGCCCGTCCGCCTCGCCCGGGCCCGCCCACCCACCGGCGCCGCATTGCCCGACACCGGGTGAATCGGCCGGTTTCCAGTGTTCAGCCCCTGTATATCAGCTTTGGCGGTGGCGGGAGTCCCAAGCGCCGGGCTTGGTCCCGGGCGGGCCGATCACCGGCGGGCACGTCCGGACGCCGCGCTCGCCGGGCCGCGCGGGCCGGCGGGCGCATCCATTGGGGACGATCACGCCGTTCGGCGGCGGCCGGGAGCCGCCGGTCACCCGCGCGGACCGAGATCGTCCTCGATTGACTCGCCACGGGTGAGGCGCGATCCTTTTCGGCCGCTGATGATACCGCTGGACCGGCTGCCGGGACTCTGGCGTCGGGGTGTTCGCAAACGCTCGGGGGCCGCCACCGTGGCCGGTCCGGCGGTGCGGCGTCTGTTCAGGAGGCAGCAGCATGAGTGCGATGGATGTGCCCGCCTCGCGGCCGGCGGCGACGCCGTCCGCAGCGGCCAAAGAGAGCGCGAAGGACCCCAAGAAGGTGATGGCCTACATCTCCTGGGTCGCCCTGGCGTTGATGACCACCAGCTCCGTGGCCAGCCTGCGCCCGTCGCCGACGATGGCGGTGTACGGCCTGGCCAGCATCTTCCTCTACGTGGTGCCGGCGATCGTGTTCCTGCTGCCGACCTCGCTGGTCTCGGCGGAGCTCGCCTCCGGCTGGAAGGGCGGCGTCTACAACTGGGTCAGCCAGGGCATCTCCAAGCCGATGGGCTTCCTGGCCATCTGGTGCCAGTTCGCCATGACCATCTTCTACTATCCGAGCCTGCTCGGCTTCGTGGCCAGCACCCTCGCGTACGTGATCAACCCGGAGCTGGCCTCGAGCGGCGTCTGGACCGCAGTCGTGATCATGGTCTGCTACTGGAGTGGCGTGTGGGTCTCGTCGCGGGGGACCGGCTCGGTGGCCGGCCTCGCCAGCGGCGGCCTGATCATCGGCACGCTGGTGCCGGGCACCCTGCTGGTGATCCTCGGAACGGTGTTCCTCGGCCAGGGCAACGAGTCGGCGGCGCCGATGACGGCCGAGCACCTGCTGCCCGTCTGGGCCGGCCTGTCCAGCCTGGTGCTGATCGTCAACAACTTCCTCTCCTACTCCGGTATGGAGATGAACGCGGTGCACGTGTCCTCGCTGCGCAACCCGGGCCGCGAGTTCCCCCGGGCGATGTTCCTCTCGATGGGGCTGGTCCTGCTGATCTTCATCCTGCCCGCGCTGGCCATCAGCTGGGTCGTGCCGGCCGAGGAGCTCTCCCTCACCGCCGGGGTCATGCAGGCCTTCGACGCCGTGTTCGCCGAGTTCGGCACGCAGTGGCTCACCCCCATTCTCGGGATCATGCTGGTCGCCGCGTCTCTCGGCGGCATGCTCACCTGGCTTGCCGGCCCCTCGCGCGGCCTGCTGCTGATCTCCCGGCAGGAGGGCTACCTGCCGCCCTTCCTGCAGCGGCTCAACAAGCACGGCGTGCAGCAGAACATCCTGGTGACCCAGGGCGCGATCACCACCGTCATCGCGCTCGCGTACGCGTTCATCCCGGACGTCTCCAGCGCGTACTGGATCTTCTCGGTGATCACCACCCAGGTCTACCTGATCATGTATCTGCTGATGTTCGTCGCGGCCGTACGGCTGCGGCGCAGCCAGCCCGACCACCCGCGCGGATACCGCGCCCCGATGCTGTTCACGCTCTGCGGCGTCGGCTTCGCCGCGTCGCTGGCCGCGCTGCTGATCGGGTTCATCCCGCCGTCGCAGTTCGGCGAGGGGAACGTCGGCTCCTACCTGGTGATCGTCGCCGGCGGCGCCCTCGGCCTCGGCCTGCTGGTGCCGTACCTGTTCTACCGGTTCCGTAAGCCGTCCTGGAAGTTGGAGCCCAGCCAGGAGGAGTCGCTGGCATGAACGTCTCAGTCGCACACACGAGTCACCGCGTCACCTACCTAGTCATCGGCGTCGCGTTCCTGCTGCTGTTCGGCGTCGCCCTGCTCACCTTCCACAGCGCCGAGGAGAGCCGGCAGGCGGACGAGAAGGCCGACCAGCTGATCAGCGAGCTCACCGCGGCCGGGGCGCGCACCCCGTCACACGAGCAGGTCGTCCGGGTGCTCGGCGACGACGGCGGCGCGGTCTGCGCCGACCCGGGCGAGGCGCTGAGCCGCGGCGTGCTCTACGGCCAGATCTCCAACGGCGCCGCCGGGCCGGGCCAGCGCCCGGTCATCGCGGACAGCCGGATCGTCAAGGGGCAGCTGCTCATCATGAAGGTCTACTGCCCGGAGCACCTCGCGGACTTCCAGAAGATCGTGGACGATCTCAAGTTCGACGATGTGGCCACCGGGTGAGCGCCGTGGAGCTACGCCAGCGCATCGCCGGCCTGATGGGCCGGGCGCGCACCGACCTGGCCGAGCTGGTGGCCATCCCGTCGGTCGCCGACCCGCGGCAGTTCCCGCCGCAGGAGTGCGTCCGGGCGGCCGACTGGGTCGTCGAGGCCTTCACGTCCGTGGGCTTCACCGGCATGAGCCTGCACGAGACCGCGGACGGCAGCTCGGCCGTCTACGGCGAGCGCCCCGGCACCGACCCGGACGCGCCGACGGTCCTGCTGTACGCGCACTACGACGTGCAGCCGCCGCTGGACGTCGAGGCCTGGCGCACCCCGCCGTTCGAGCTGACCGAGGCCGGCGGCCGCTGGTACGGCCGGGGCGCGGCCGACTGCAAGGGCAACATCGTCATGCACCTGACCGCCCTGCGCGCGATCGACGGGCCGCTCCCGGTGAACCTGAAGGTCATCGTGGAGGGCTCGGAGGAGCAGGGCACGGGCGGGCTGGAGGACTTCGTCGTCCACCATCCCGACCTGCTGCGCGCCGACGCGATCCTGGTGTGCGACACCGGCAACGCGGAGGTCGGGCTGCCGGCCGCCACCGTGACGCTGCGCGGCATGGTCATCGTCGTGGTCACGGTCGAGGCGCTCGCCGGCGAACTGCACTCCGGAATGTTCGGCGGCGCCGCGCCGGACGCCCTCGCGGCGCTTGTGCAGATGCTGGCCACGCTGCGCGACCCGGCGGGCAACACCACCGTCACCGGCCTGGAGAACGGCCAGACCTGGACCGGCGAGGCCTATCCCACCGAGCGGTTCCGCGACGACGCCGGGCTGCTCGACGGGGTGGAACTGCTGGGCGACGGCACGGTCTCGGACATGATCTGGGCGCGGCCGGCCCTCACCATCCTGGGCATCGACTGCCCGCCGGTGGTGGGTTCGGCGGCGGCGATCCAGCCGCGCGCCCGGGCCCGGCTCAACCTGCGGGTGCCACCGGGCATGGACGCCGTCAAGGCGCAGGATGCGCTCATCGCGCACCTGCACGCGGTGGCGCCGTGGGGCGTGCACGTCACGGTGGAGAAGGAGGCCGTCGGCCAGCCGTTCGAGGCGCGCACCGGCGGTCCC
The DNA here is from genome assembly GCF_040638275.1 of Actinoplanes sp. NPDC026623. Classification (NCBI taxonomy): domain Bacteria; kingdom Bacillati; phylum Actinomycetota; class Actinomycetes; order Micromonosporales; family Micromonosporaceae; genus Actinoplanes; species Actinoplanes sp. NPDC026623. Next base: position 10,133 of record NZ_JBEZXZ010000165.1, read on the forward strand.
GCGTACCGGACGCTGTCGGCGGCCATGAACGACGCGTTCGGCCGGCCGATGGCCAAGCTGGGGCAGGGCGGCTCGATTCCGCTGTGCAACGTCTTCGCCGACACCTACCCGGACGCGGAGATCATCCTGATCGGGGTGGAGGAGCCGCAGGCGCTGATCCACGCGCCGAACGAGAGCGTCGATCCGCGCGAGATCGCCGACCTGGCGCTGGCCGAGGCGCTGTTCCTGCAGCGATACAACGGCGCCACCTAGGCCCCGGTTCCGGCGGCTGAGGATCCGGCTCGGCCGCCGGGGCCGGCCCGGCGCCGCCGGGACAGGACCTCCGGAGGATCGCGCATGACCGACGGAAATGTGGACACGGCCAACGGCGCGCAGGCGTTCCTGCTCGAGCTCGGACGGATGCTGAGCCTGGCCGGCACCGCCGTCAGCGAGACCCAGGAGCGGCTGGCCACGATCGCCGCCGCCAACGGCATCGACGACACCCGGATCATCGTGCTGCCGACCGCCCTGATGATCGCGACCGGCCCCACCGCACAGACCACCATCGACGCGATACCGCAGAGCACCGGCGCGCTGCGACTCGACCAGATCTCCGCGCTCTACGAGGTGGTCAAGCTCGCCGAATCGGGTCACCTGAACCCGGCCGAGGGGATGGCCCGGCTGCGGGCCGTCCGCTGCATGCGGCCGCGGTTCGGCTACGTCGCCACCGTGCTCGCACACCTGGTCATGACCGTCGGGCTCTGCCTGATCCTGCAGCCGACCCCGCTCGACGTCGCGGTCGCCGCCGTCTTCGGGGCGATCGTCGGCAGCCTCATCCCGCTGGCCCGCCTGCCCGGCACCCCCGGCGTACTCACCCCCATGGTCTGCGCCTCGATCGTCTCGGCGCTCACCTTCATCGCCGTCGAGCACGGGTTCGCGGGCCCCGGCATGGGCACCCTCGTCGCCGCGCTCACCACATTCCTGCCCGGCGGCATCCTCGCCACCGCCACCGTCGAGCTGGCCTCCGGCGAGATGGTCGCCGGGGCGAGCCGGCTCGTCTTCGGCGGCCTGCGCCTGGTGCTGCTCGCCTTCGGCATCGTGGCCGGCGCCGAACTGGTCGGGCTGCCGGGGGTCGAGGCGCTGTCCGACGGCTCGACGAGCACGCTGGGCTGGTGGGCGCCGTGGCTCGGCGTGATCCTCTTCGGGCTCGCCGTCGGCGTCTTCTTCTCCGCGCCGCGCGGCACCATGAAATGGCTGCTGGTCGTCCTGCTCACCGCCTGGCTCGGCCAGGTGGTGGGCGATCTGCTCTTCGGCGCGAGCGTCAGCGGCTTCTTCGGGGCGATGGCGATGACGCCGGTCGCCCTCGCCGTCGCGCGGCTGCCCGGCGGGCCGCCCTCGCAGGTGACCTTCCTGCCCGCGTTCTGGCTGCTGGTGCCGGGCGCGATCGGTCTCATCGGCGTCACCGAACTGCTCAGCAACCCGGCCGGCGCGGGCGTCGAGGTGCTGATCGAACCGCTCGCCTCGATCGTCGCGATCACGCTCGGCGTCCTGTGCGGCGTGTCCGCCTACCGCGGGGTGGACTCGGCACTGTCCGGCCGCCGCGCGAGGTTTCTCCTGCGGCCGTGAACCTCAGCCCCGGGCCGGGGCTGAGGTTCCCTGACGGGCGGTGGATCAGCCGGGGTCGCTCTGGTCGTCGCCGTAACCGGGCCGGGGCGGCGGTGGCGGCTCGCCGTATCCGGGCTGGGTCTGTCCGCCGTATCCGGGCGGTGGTGGCGGCGGTCCGCCGTATCCGGGCGGGGGCTGCTGGCCGTATCCGGGCTCCTGGCCGTATCCGGGCTGCTGGGGCTGCTCGCCGAGCGCCGCGGAGAGCGTTCGCACGATGTCGTCCACCCGGGGCCGCAGCAGCGACCAGTCCCGCCCGGTGGCCAGCGCCTCGTTCTCGGCGTCGACGGCCGCGACCAGATCCTGGAGGAGCAGGCTCACCTGCCCGGACCGGCGCCGCGGGTCCTCGCCGGGCGCCTTCTCGGCGAGCAGGCCCCACCGGGCCGAGAGATCACTGAGATCCGCTCGCACCGGCGGCCAGGACAGGGCACGATCGGTCGCCGTCGGCGCGGCCAGGATCGCCGGCAACCGCGCGCCGACGACGGCGCGGCTGTCGGCCGCCAGGGCGTCGGCGTCCGCCTGCCAGACGGCCTTGCGCCGCGACCGCCAGGTCAGCAGGCCACCGATCAGGGCCGCGATCAGCAGGATCAGCAGGAACCAGCCGAGCGGGCTCAGGCCGGCCCAGGTGCCGGAGGCGGTCGAGGTCACGGGCGCGGCGGAGGACGCCGCGGGCGCCGGGGCCGCCGTCGTGGCCGGCGGCTTCGCCGGCTCGGTCGGCGGCTTGGTCGTCGGCTCGGCCTCGGCGGTGGTCTTGTCCGGCGTGGCCGCCGGCTTCGTGGTGGCGGGTGCCTCGGTCCTGGTCGGCCTCGGCGTGCGGGTCGGCTTCGCGGTCTTGGTCGGTTCGGGCGTCGGCTCGTCGGTGATCTCGGCCGCGTCGCCGGTGCGGCTGCGCTCGGGAGTCGGCTCGTCGGTGGCCTCCGTACGGGTCGGAGTCGGCCGGTCCGCCGAGGCCTGGGCCGACGGCAGCGTCGGTCGGTTCTCCCCGTCGCCGCTGCAGGCCATCGTTCCGAACAGCACGCCGAGCGCGACTCCCGTGAGGAGCGCCGCGCCCGGCCGCCGGCCATGGGGCGAGATTCGCATGTGTGGCCCCTTCGAAAACGTCGGACAATGCTCGCGTCGACGTTAGAGCCGGCGATGGGCCGCGTGATCCTCCGCAACGGGTGACCCCGGCGCGAGGACCCGCAATCGGCTGAGCGGGCGGCCCTCGTGCCGCTACCCTGTGGTCCATCCCCATGGGATGAGGTCTCCCGCCCTCGGCCACGCGATGATGCCTGGGTTGGTTCGGGCAGGAACGGAGAGTGCCATGTGTCGCTGGCTGGCTTACTCGGGATCGCCGATCCTGCTGGAGGAGCTTCTCTACAAGCCGAAGTACTCGCTGATCAACCAGAGCCTGCACTCGCGCCTCGGCGTCGAGCCGACCAACGGCGACGGCTTCGGCGTCGGCTGGTACGGCGTCGACGGCAACGCCGACGCGGCCCTGTTCCGCGGGGTCGGGCCGGCCTGGGGCGATCCGAACCTGCGCGAGATGGCCGCGCACATCTCGTCGCCGCTGTTCCTGGCGCACATCCGGGCCAGCACGGGCACGCCGGTGCAGCACACCAACTCGCATCCCTTCCGCCACGGCCGGTGGATGTGGGTGCACAACGGCTCCATCCGCGAGTTCGCGATCCTCAAGCGGGACCTGGTGCTGGCGGTGGATCCGGCCCTCTACACCTCGATCGCGGGCTCCACCGACTCGGAGGTGATGTTCTACCTCGCCCTGACCTTCGGCCTGCGGGAACAGCCGGTCGAGGCCGTGCAGCGGATGGTGGGCTTCGTGGAGGCCATCGGCCGGCGTCACGGCGTGCAGTACCCGATGCAGATGAGCGTGGCCACCACCGACGGCGACCGGCTGTGGGCCTTCCGCTATTCCACCGAGGGCGACAGCCGGTCACTGTTCTTCAGCACCGACGTGACGGCCCTGCGCCAGCTGCACCCGGAGAACGAGACCCTGCGGCACGTCTCCGACGAGACCCGCATCGTCGTCTCGGAGCCGCTGGGCGAGCTCGTCGGCGCCTGGCAGCCGGTGCCGGAGTCCAGCTACGGCATCGTCCAGAAGGGCGTGGACCACATGGCGTCGTTCCGGCCGATCGCGCCGTGACCGTGCCACCCCGCGCGTGCGTGCAATCGTATGACCGCATCGGCGTAGTAGTGTTCAGCCATGTCGCAGCCCCGGCGGCGCCGGCCGGAAAACGAAGACCCGGCAGCCGACGGTCCACCGCCTTCGAGTAGCCCGGAGGGCGCCGCCCCGCCCGGCCCGCGCCGCAAGGTGGCGACCATGCGGGACATCGCGGCCGCGGCCGACGTCTCGCAGAGCACCGTCTCGCGCGTGCTCAGCGGCGTCGAGACCAGGGTGCCGATCGCACCGGAGACCCGCGAGCGGGTCATCCAGGCGTCGCGACGGCTGGCCTACCGCCCCAACCCGCTGGCGCGCGGCCTGCGCGGCGCGTCGACGAATCTGATCGGCGCGGTGGTCCGGGACTTCAGCGACCCGTTCTTCGCCGAGGCGATCGAGGCCCTGGTCGCGGAGTCGATGGCGCACGGCTACAACGTCGTCCTCGGCCATGTCCATCCCCGGCTCGACGAGGCGATCCCGCTGACGTCGGTGCTCGAGACCCGGCACACCGACGCCATCGTGCTGCTCGGCGACGTGCGGGTGCACCCCCAGCTCCTGGCCGACCTGCGCATCTCGCGCGTGCCGGTGGTGGCACTCTGGCAGGGCACGAGCCCGCTCGAATTCCCGACCGCCGACACCGACGACCGCGCCGGCATCCGGGCGGGCCTGGAACACCTCGCATCGCTCGGCCATCGGCGCATCGCCTTCGTGAACGCGGAACTTCCCGGCGGCTTCCGGGTACGGCAGGCCGCGTACGTCGAGTTCATGCGGGAGCGGCTCGGCGGCGTGCCGGACGGCTACCTCGAAAGCTGCCCCAACACCCTCGCGGGCGGCGACGCGGCCGTGCGCCGGCTGCTGGCGCTGCCCGAACCTCCGAGCGCGGTGGCGACCTCGACGGACCTGATCGCGGTCGGGGTCCTGCACGCGGCGCACAACCTCGGCGCCACCGTCCCGGAATGGCTGTCGGTCGTCGGCTTCGACGACATCCAGCTCTCCGGCCACACGGTGCCGGCGCTGACCACGTCGCGGATGCCGACCGCCCGGATCGTCAGCTACGCCATCAACCTGGCGGTCCGCCTGGCCCGGGATCCGGAGGCGGTGCCCGAGCCGGGCATCGAGATCTTCGCGCCGGACCTCATCATCCGCGACTCGACCGCACCACCCGTCCGCCGGCGCTAGGTGCTGTCCCACGAAGCGTTGATTGATCGCCAGGTCAATGAGCCGACGGGCCGCTCGTCACGCACGCCTTCGACGTCGTCGCCGAGCAGATCTGGGATATTGTCTCGTTTATGAGAGAGCATCTGGACTCGCGGCTGGCCGCCCGGGTCGCCGAGTTGCGCGTGGCCCGGGGCTGGTCCCTGGACGACCTCGCCGGGCGCGCCGGCGTGAGCCGCTCGACCCTGTCCCGCCTCGAGCGCGCGGAGATCAGCCCCACGGCGTCGCTGCTCGGCAGGATCTGCGCCGCGTACGGGTGGACGATGTCGCGCCTGCTCGCCGAGGTCGAGGGCGAGGCCGAGCCGCCGGCCGTGGTCCGCGCCGCCGACCAGCAGGTCTGGCGCGACCAGGCGTCCGGATTCACCCGCCGCTCGGTCTCCCCGCCGCACCCGGGCCTGCGGGCCGAGCTGATCGAGGGCGTGCTCGGGCCGGACGCCGACATCGCCTACGACGCGCCGCCGGTGGCCGGCCTGGAGCAGCACGTCTGGGTCCTCGACGGCGTCCTGGAGTTCACCGACGAGGGCACCCGGCACCTGCTGGCGGCGGGTGACTGTCTGCGGCTGCGGCTGCGGGGCGCCACCCGCCTGCGCAACCCCGGGCCCGGCCCGGTCCGCTACGCGGTCTTCGTGGCGCTGCCGTGACCATCACCCGGCTCTCGCCGGAGGGCTTCGCCGCCGCCCTGCCGGCGCTCGCCGACCTGCTGGTCGACTCGGTGGCCGGCGGCGCCTCGGTCGGGTTCCTCGCCGGCCTCGACCGCGCGGCGGCCGCCGCCTGGTGGCGGTCCCGGGCCGCTGCCGTCGCCGACGGCAGCATGGTCGTGTGGCTCGCCGGCGGCCCGGCGGGCGCCCGCGGCACGATCAGCCTCGCGTACGCGGACAAGCCCAACGCCCGGCACCGCGGGGAGATCGTGAAGCTGGCGGTCCACCGCGACGCGCGGGGCCGGGGGCTGGGCCGGCGGCTGCTGGCCGTCGCGGAGCGGGCGGCCGCCGAGGCCGGCGCCGACCTGCTGCTGCTCGACACGGAGACCGGCAGCGCCGCGGAACGCCTGTACGAGGCCGCCGGCTGGGTGCGCTACGGCATCGTCCCGGAGTACGCGGCCGGCCCGGAGGGGGTGCTCAAGGACTGCAGCTTCTTCTACAAGCGACTGTCCTGACGGACGAAGGTGCAATCCGGTCGGCGGTGTCGGCGGGGTTCGGGCGGGCGCCGATGTCACAATGCGGTATCTCTTGACTACGGGGAGTGCCTGCCGATGGGGGATCCGTTCCGATTTCCGCGCGTCGAACCCCCTTGCCGACGGGACGGGTGACCTGATGGGCAAGCCGCACCTGCTGCTCGACTTCGGCGAGGTGATCAGCCTCGCCCAGCCCGCCGGCGAGGTCGCCGAACTGGCGGCGCTCGCCGGGCTGCCGGTGGGCGAGTTCTCCCGGCGCTACTGGGTGAACCGGCCCGCGTACGACGCCGGTGGCAGCGCCCTCGCGTACTGGACCGAGATCATCGGTGCCGCGCCCGGCGGCGACCGGCTGCGCCGGCTCATCGAGCGGGACGTGGCCAGCTGGCTGCACCTCAACCCGGAGATGCTGCGCCTGCTCGACGCCGTGCACGCCGCGGGTACGCCGGTGTCCCTGCTCTCCAACGCGCCCCGGGAACTGGCCCGCGCGCTCGACCGGCACGCCGACCTCAAGGGGTTCGGCCACCTGCTGTTCAGCGCCGACCTCGCCCTGGTCAAGCCGGACCCGGCCATCTTCGCGGCGGCGCTCGCGGCGCTCGGCGCCGGGCCCGGCGACGTCGTCTTCGTCGACGACCGCCGGGCCAACATCGAGGCGGCGGCCGCCCTGGGTATCCGGGGCATCCTCTTCACGGGTACGGCGGCCTGCCTGGCCGGGGTGGCCCGGGCGGCGATCGCCGGGGAACCGGCACTCCACATCGGATGGCGAAACCTCGGCGGCGCCCCGGCGTGACCCGCCAGGGTCGGGGCCATCGGGTGTCCCTGATCTCCGGCAGCGAGGAGCGCGGCCCCGCCCGCCGCCGGTCGATCGATCGGCGGATCGTCCTGGACAAAGGTGCGGTTGTCGGCGCCTTCGCACAGCATGTGCGTATTCCACCGGGGTTTGCGGCTTGCATAGGTGACGCAATCCGGGATCGACTCACGCGATGACTTCGCGCCGGAGCCGCCCGGCGTCAGAAGGGGTGGAATACATGAGAGCAATTCCGCGAAAACCAACCCGCGGGCAGTATGTCGTCCGGTGGACAGCAGTATTCCAAACAGTTCTTCTGAGTATCTTCGGCGTCCTCGTCGGCACCGGCCCGGCGACGGCCGCGGCCGCGCCGGGCACCGTGGTCTCCTCCGCCGACGTCTCGCTGCCGCGCGAACTCGCGCCGCTGGGCACCGGCAAGCGCATCGAGTACGTCTCCACGGACCTCACCGGTGCGAGCATCACGGCCACCGGCCTGGTGATCACACCCAAGCGGAAATCCCTCCGGACGGTGGCGTGGGGGCACGGCACCACCGGCCTCGCGGACCAGTGCGCGCCGTCGAACCACTACGACGTGTTCTGGCCCGAGGCCCGCGCGGCCGTGGCTGAACTGCTCAAACGCGGCTGGACGGTCGCCGCCGCGGACTATCCCGGCCTCGGCACCCCGGCGCCGCACCCGTACCTGGTCGGCGGCACCACGGCCCGCACGATCATCGACAGCGTGAAGGCGGCCCGCAACCTCGACAGCGCGCTGACCGTCCAGTACGCCGTCGACGGCCACTCGCAGGGCGGCCAGGGCGCGCTGTTCGCCGGCCAGCTGGCGTCCTCCTACGACGGGGACCTCGAGCTGCGCGCGGTGTCGGCCATCGCGCCGGTGTCCAACGTCGACCTGCTGGCCCCGGTCATTCCCGGAACGCCCGGCCAGGGATATCTGGTGATGGCCCTGTACGGTCTGAATGCGGTCGAACCCGGCTTCGATCCGTTCACCGTCCTGGCCCGGCCGGCCCAGGAAAAGGTTCCGGTGCTGCAGTCCGGATGTCTGCTCGAAATCCTCGACGCGTACGCACCATTGACGGCGCGGCAACTGCTGAACGGCGGCTCGCTGCCCCCGCCGGTGGTGAGGAAACTCGCGCAATACGACAACCCGGCGCAATCGGCCCCGAGCGCCCCCATTCTCATCGTTCAGGGAACCGCGGATGAGGCAGTGCCGTACCAGATCACGGCCGGCCCGCTGCTCAACCAGCTCAACGCGTACAACCAGCCCGTCACGTTCGTACCCCTGGAGGGCGAAACCCACGACGGCGCGGTCTTCGCATCGACGACCCTGGTCGCCGACTGGATCGCGGCGAGATTCGGTTGAGCGGCGACGCCGATCTGAACACCCTCGGCCTCGACGACGGCCAGGACCGGCAGGCGATCGTCGTCGAGGCCGACGGCCGAAGGTCGCTCGGCGACCGCGTGACATGATGCGCGACGGTCGGCCGCGTGGGGCGGTCCGGGCAGGACGGTGAGGCAATGCTGCACTCGGGGCTGAAACTCGGCGACCGATACCGCCTCGACGTCCGGATCGGCGCCGGCGGCATGGGCGAGGTGTGGCGGGCCTTCGACGAGGTGCTCGGCCGGGTGGTCGCCGTCAAGGCGATGCTCCCCGAGGTCGCCGACGAGCCCGGCTTCGCCCGGCGGTTCCTGGTCGAGGCGAAGTCGATGGCGAGCGTGAACCACGCCGCGGTGGCCTCCATCCACGACTTCGGGCGCAGCCACGGGATCACCTTCCTGGTGATGGAGTTCATCGAGGGCGAGTCGCTGTCCCAGGCGCTCGGCCGGGCCGGCCGGCTCGCCCCGGCCGACGCCATGCGGCTCGTCGCGCAGGCCGCCGACGGCCTGCAGGCGGTGCACGACCGCGGGATCGTGCACCGCGACATCAAGCCGGCGAACCTGCTGGTCCGGCGGGACGGCTCGGTGTTGATCACCGACTTCGGGATTTCGCGTACCCAGGACGGCACGCACCTGACCGTCTCCGGCGCGATCCTCGGCACGCCGACCTACCTGTCGCCGGAGCAGGTGCTCGGGCGTCCGGCCACGGGGCTCAGCGACGTGTACTCGCTCGGGCTCGTCGCGTACGAGTGCGTCGCCGGGCACCGGCCGTTCGGCGGGGACAACCCGTACGCGGTGGCGCTGCAGCGCGTGCAGACCGGGCCGCCGCCGCTCGGCGCGGACGTTCCCGAGCCGGTGGTCCGGGTGATCGAGCGGGCGCTGGCCCTCGAGCCGGCCGATCGCTGGGGTTCCGCCGCGGAACTCGCGGCCGCGGCGCGCGCGGCGCAGACCGGATGGCGGCCGCCCGCCCCGTCGTGGGACGACCCCCGGCCGCCGGCGCACCAGCCTTCGGCGCCCGGCCCGCAGCCCTCTCGGTCGTGGTCGTCCCCGGCGGCGCCCACCGGGCCCGCGGCGTCCGCCCCGGTGCCATCCGGACCCTCGGCGGGCCGCCCGGTGCCGGCCGCCGGCCGGC
>NZ_JBEZXZ010000166.1:0-19612 GCF_040638275.1 Actinoplanes sp. NPDC026623
CTTGACCCGTAACATTTTTTGCCTACCCGAGTCTCTTCCTTTCTGGCCGGCCGGGCACGCCACGGGGCGCTCTTTCCCACCAGCACACGAAGGGACAACCATGGCCAAGCCAGCCCGGCAACGGGTGAACCTCTACATCGGCGAGCGCCGCTACACCAAGAGTGTCAGCTGGACGGCACGCGACGGCAGCGCCGTGATCGCCGACGTCCGCGCGGAACTCGTCGACGGCAGATGCGACAGCGGGCCGCTGACGGCGGCCATCGCGGAACACTTCCACGTCAACGAGAACGCGATCCACTACACGACACCGGGCGCCTCGCCCGAGCGGTTCGTGCCCTGCCACGCCTGGGTGAAGTTGGCGCCGGAGCAGCCGGAACCGCCGACCTGCGAGCACCTGGTAGGTGACGACGCGTGCGAGTTGTCGACCTGCGCCGGCACGCCGGCGGTGACGACGCCGTTGGACCGCGATGTCGTGCCCATCCCCGCCGAGGCATCGACCGGCGAATTCGGCGTTGTCACCCAGGGCCGGGAGGTGATGCAACGGGTCACCCGCGACACGGGGATACCGGCGAAGGACGGCTTCATCGGCAGCACCGCCTGGTCGCAGCAGCCGGGGGTGCGCCGGGTCGACGGAACGTGGTTCACCGTCGGCCCTTTCGCGGTACGGCAGCTGTCGTACGAGTCCCGGGACTCGCTGCTCTCCGGCCGTGACGGCTACACGGCTGTCTACGTGGATCAGGACTGCGTGATGCGCCAGCGGTACGCCCGGCAGGGCCAGATCGTCGGGGCGATCGTGGAAGCCGTCCAGGCCCGGCACGATGAGCGGGCGCTGGCCAAGGTACCGAAGGCCGGTTGGTGGCCTTTGAAGAACCCACCGGTCGGGTTCAACGTGCAGCACCCCGAGCACGGGATCGTCGAGGTGCACGAAAAATCCACGAACGACGGCGGCACCTTGCGGGTGCTCGACGCGGCCGGCACGGCGCATTTCATCGACCGTCGCCGAGACGATTTCTGGGTGGCCGCCTACGGCGGCGCGGCCATCGGCGGCCGCGACACCTGGGAGCGCTATCAGCGGCGGGTCGCGTACTCGAAGATGGTGATCGCCTACCGGCACCGCTCGTTCCAGCACGGCGGTGAGGCGGAATACTGCCAGCTGTGCCCGGGCGAGGTCGCTGGTCCCCGGGTCGGCGCGACCGGGCACTGGTGGGGAAGCTACGTCACGCTGCCGTTCTGCCCGCAGTGCGGACTCCCGCGCGGCGAGTGGGGGAAGACGACCGAGGTCGGTCACTGTGCCGGGGCGCCGCGCTATCCCGACGCGAGCCCGGACGATGCGTCGGCCGCCAGAGGGCAGACGGCGCAGTCTTCCGACGCGCAGGTGCGCGAGCCCGGAACACCGAGCGGCCGGTCCCACGTCCGGGCGGGGTACCCGGTGCCCGTCGACCTCGGCGGCGGGCGGCAGGGACTGGCCAACCCTTGCTGGTGCGGGCGGATCGACCTGCCCGAGGGTGACAAGTCGTCGCATGTGTACGGGCTCAAACCGGATCGGGTCACCTGCCCGGTCTGCTACCACCTGTTCACCTGCCCGTGGGCAGGGCTGAAGGACCGCGCGGACCGGACCGCATTCTGCCAAGTCTGCGCGCACCTCGAATCGTGCGTGGACCCGCAGTGCGACCCGAAAGACCACCCGGGAATCGTGCCGGAGCCGGACCCGGACTTCGACTACGCGACCGGCGCGGCCGTGCTGGTCGAGCGCATCCACAAGGCGGTCCGTGACGCAGACCTGGAGCTGGCCGAGAAGCTGCTTCGGGCGGGCGAGGACTACAAGCCTGACCACACGATCGCCGGTTACCCCGACGGCTGGGACGGGCTGAGCCTTCACGTGTGGCGCCTGCGCCGACCCGCCCAACAGATCGCGTCGTCCAGCGCCCAGCCGAGCACGACGAATGACCTCGCCGACATCTCGCCGACGGGCGCCGTCGAGCCGGTCGACAACGCCTTCGCGGGCTGGTCGGGCCTGTTCGCGGAACTCGGCATCTGAGCCAAGCCCGCGAGCCCGTCCCCGCAGACACGCACCAGCGCCCAACACGCGGCGTGCGCACAGCGTGCGCCACGCAAGGCAAACCTTTACTGACCTGGGGTTCTTGGTCCTGGGACCAGCCTGCCCTAGGTTGTGTCCGGTCCGACCGGACATCATTTGCGGTGTCCGCGGCTCCGGCGCACCTGCGCCATCCACCCCTGCACGCATCACCCGGCGGATCGCCGGGCGCTCCACCACGCCCACCTGCCGAAAGGACGTTCGCCATGTCGATCACCACCGCCCCCGCCAGCACGCTCAACGCCTCGTTCACGGTCACCGCCGAGATCGATGTCCCCCGCTACGGAGACCCGTTCCTGCGAGTCACCGTCGACGGCGAGGCCGTCACCGTCCGGATCAACCCGCACCTGCTGCGGCTGCACGGGCAGAGCGTCACCGACGAGGCCGAGCGGCTGCTGCAGCGCCACGCCGGATACCGGACCACGACCGGATGGGCCACCGACGAGCGCGGCCGCATGACAGCGACCGTCGCCGAGATCTCCGGCCGGTGCGTCACCTGCGTGCACGGCTGCGGCTGCTCCATCGACGCCATCGGCTGCGGGCACTACCAGTGCCTGGCCGCCAGCGCCGAGATCGCCCACACCTGCGACGGCGCCGCCCTGGCCGTCAACGCCAAGCGGCCCGCCCTGCCGCGCCGCCCCCGCAACCCTTACCGGCGCGGCAGCAAGCGCTGAGCAGCACAAACGCCCCCACCGCGACATTCGGCGCCCGGCCGCGACCTCACCCGAGGCCGCGGCCGGGCCGCTTTCACCCTCAGCCACCCGTGCGCAGAAAGGTCACCACCTTGCCGGACACCATTCAGGTGCTGCCGTACCTGACCGCCGACCAGATCACGATCGTCCTCGACTGGGCCTACCGAGACGTGATCCTCGTCCCCGACGAGGTCGCCCGCGAGATCAACCGCCAGGTCAATGACGGTTGGCGCGAGTACGTCAGCGACTCGTGGGGCGAATCCCGGGCGTTTCGCGTCGGCACGTGGATGTTCCAGGTCGTCCACACCCTGATGGCCGCGTTCGCCGCCAGCGACGTGCACGACAGCCTCACCGGCAAGTACCGCGCCCGCGCCGTCGGCGAGCGCCTCGCCGCCGCCGAGCGCTGGCACCTGTGGCCCCGCATCGTCGGCGTCAGCGACTGGGGCCACGAGGCCCGCACATGGCGCGACCGCTCGGCCAACCACGACCTGCACGTCAAGGGCACCCCGAGCGCCTGCGTGAAGGACAACGCGTTTCAGTTCGCCGGTTGACCGCCGTGAACGCCGCCGCCGATAGCCAGCCGACCGGCCGGGCCTGCGCCATCACACCCCACCGTCCACCAGCGAACGGAGACACCACCTTGACGCTCAAGACTCGGCTGACCGGCACGTTGGCGGCCCTGGGTGACGCGCTCGCCGAGCGGTTCGGCAGCCGCCGCCACACCGCCGCTCTCGACCTCGCGGAGACCATCGCCCGGGTCGACGCAGGTGACGGATTCGCCTACGGGGCGCTGTTCTGCGACGAGGCGGAGGCGCTGGCCCGGTATCTGACCGCGTTCGGCTTCCACCGCATCGGGGTCGACGTGCTCCTCAGGCACAGCGACGGCTACCACTCCGACGGCAACCACGGCGAGATCGTCGACTGGGTGACAGCCGAGGCGTACCTCAACAGGCTCATCGGCGACCGCAAGGCGCAGACCCGAGAGGCAGCCGACAAGCTCGCCGCCCTCGATGGCGACGGCGACCTCGACGGAGCGCAAATCCGGCCGCCCCAGGAATTCGACGTGCGCCCCGACGGCGAGCCGTTGGTCGAGAACGACTGCCGCTGATCGGTGCTGCCCGGTGCCCGCCACCCCGCCGGCGCGGGGTGGCGGGTCGCCGAGTGGCGCCGAGCAGCCGGTGCTCGCGTCGAGGAGAGGAGAACCCCATCAGCGACAACGCGATCTGCAGGGACTACATCACGGCGTTCTACCGGGAGGGCGACACGCTGCTCAGCGGCCGGATCGTCGGGTTTCGTCGGGCCGGCGTGCGGCTGGCCGGGGATGTCGAACTGACCGGCTACCCGGAGGAACTGGCGAACCTGGGGCAGGCCCTCGTCGACCGGTTCCGCACCGAGCAGTACGCCCTGGCCATCGGATCCCTGAGCCGGGGATTCACGTTCCACGGGCCGACCGCGCCCGGCGAGCACGCCGCCGAGGAGAAGATCGTCGGGCTGTACGACGAGGACTGGGACTTCGTCACCCTCAAGCCGCTCACGGGCGCACCCGCCGGCGGCGAGAGCAGCGCCAGATCCGCCGGGTTCGCGGACCTGATCACCAGGTTCCTGACCTCGGCGACCACGGTGATGGCAGCTCGGGACCAGGACGCGGCCATTTCGCACGACACGACGAGCGAGGCCGGGCAGACGAGCGGCGCCATCGATGCGCGCCACCAAGGCGACGACGCGGCGCGGGACGCGGTGCGGCTTGCCTACCGGATCATCACCGGCGAGCACCTGGACGCGGTGAGCGAGACGGCCGAGGCCGTGAGTCTGCGCCATCGGGTGGCCGGAGCGATGTCCGCGACGCTCAACATCTGGCAGTCCCAGTTCGCGACCGCGCTGCACGGGATCGTCACAGCGCTGACCGACGGGGAGCTTACCGAACAGGCCCTTGCCGACTACCCGGGCGACCACCACTCGCAGCAGTCGTCCCACACGATCGCCCGGGCAGCCGGTCTCGCCTATGCCACCGACGAGGCCACGTACGACGGTAGCGGCTTCCGCATCGACGTCACCGCCGAGCACATAGGAGCGGCCATCGACGCGCTGCGGGCGATCCCGGCCGGGGACACCGACATCGAGAGCGGCACGTGGTCCTTCCACGAGGACATGCTCACGCTTCACGGCCTGTCCATCGGCCAGGTGCGCGAGGTCATGCGCACCCACACCAGCGTGACCGATGCGGCACACCTGGTCCTCGCCGCCTTCGCGGAACCCCGCTGACCGTCCGGCGCCCGCACCGGTGGCAGCCCGGCACCTGAGCCGGGCTGCTGCCGTGCAGGCGCCGGGCATCCCCGCCCGGCCCCGCAGACAGGAAGGCGTACACCATGGACCACAACCGGTTGACCTGGGAACGCGTACCCGCCCAGTCCGACCCCACAGTGCCGACCAAGACGCAGCTCGCCGCCGCGCTCACCGCCCGCCGTGGCCAGTCGGCGATCGTCGCGCGGCACGACCGCGTCGCCCGCGCCGCCGCCCAGGTCGAGCGCATCAACGACGGACGCGAGTTCGGCACCGGATTCGAGGCCATCGCCCGGCAGATCGGCTCCGAACACCGGGTTTACGCCTGGGCGATCTGACAACCCCGATCCCTCACCCAGATCACTCGTCGAGAGGCTCACGCTGCTGACCCGCTCAAGGACCGCTGCGAGGACTTCGACCCGCTCACCATCTGTGCCCATCCGCAGCGAACTCGACCCTCAACGTGACGGCGAGTGAACGCAAGCCTTGCGTACTCGTAGCAGGCAAAACGACCTGGTATCCCGGCCCGGCCATCGCGCGATGGCCGGGCCGCCGCGTCTGCACACCCCAGCCCTCTGCCCGTAGGGAGAATCGCCGTGCCCACCGAGAAGCCCGCACTCAACAGTCGCGTAATCATCGACGACGGATTCGCCACCGCCAACCGCCGCGGCGTCGTCTACATCGTCACGAAGCACAATCAGGTCAAGGTCGTGATCGCGCCGGAGAACCCCGATGACCCCGCCGGAGGGAGCATCAACCCGGCATATCTGCGGCCCGCCCCGCCCGTCGGCGCAACCCCGCCCCGGCCGGCCCCGGCGCAGGTGGTGGAGTATCTGCCGCCGCTGACCCACGGCACCGTGGTCACCGTCGACAGCCCCACCTGGAAGCAGCCGAGCGAGTGGCTCTGGGTCGTCCTCGGCGAAAGCAACGGCAACCGTCCCGACATGTACCGCATCGCCCGGCTCGGGGGCATGTCCGGCCGCGAATACTGGCGGATGCACCGCAGCCGGATGATCCCGATCGACCCGCAGCGCATCACTGTGACCGCCGCCTGACCGAACTCCACCGAGGGCCTGCCGCCCGCCCGTGCGCCGGGCGGCAGGCCCCGGAATCGGCTTCCTGCAGCCGCCCGGAGCTGAGCCTCAGGCCACCGGTGGCATGACCCTGCAGGAGCGCCGCATAGCGCCTGGCGTCTCCGCGCCTTTGTCCCGCATGTCCGCCGCGCGATCGAGAGTGGTCGACCTCAGCCGGACCGCGGATGCGCCTGACACTCCAACCCGATCGCAGCCACTACTCAGGGACCGTCCGCACGGGTGGTCCCTTCGTCATGGAAGGGCTCAGGTTGACCGCTCCCGAGCACATCCCGTTGCCCGCCGTCGAGCCGGACGACAGGACCGGCTGCAACGACGCCAACGGCACCACCTACCTGGTCGAACTGCACGAACACGCACGCGAGATCGTCTTCCGCGACGACGACGGCAGGCGCGTGTGCAGCTACAGCTTCGCCACGTTCGCCGGCGTCGCGAACGCGCTCGCCCTGGACTTCGGGCGTGGCCTGCTCATCGACGCGGCCACCGTCGCCGACCTGCAGCAGTGGGCCAACCTCGATGCATTCGGGCTGCGCCATCGCACCCGGCAAGAGGGCGGGGTCTTAGCGCTCTACGACCTCGACCCGAACACCGCGTCGAACCTCGCGAACGTGCTCTCCGACAGCGAGGAGCACAGCCCGTGACCGGCTGCCCCTGGTGCGCCGAAGACCTTACCGACGACGTCGACCCGAACACGCTCTGCCGATCGCATTTGGCCGAGTACGAAGGCCTGCCCGAATGCCATCTGGATCGGATGGAGGCGGAGCAGGCCGCCGAGTATGCCGACGTGTTCGACCAGTGATTTCAGAGCGGCCGGGCCATGCGGGGAGGCACCCCCTGGGCCCGGCCGCGCTTTCCAAGACGGTTCCCCAACACATCCTGGAGACCCCATCTTGCATCAGGCAGACCAGCGCACGCGAACTGCCCTGACCACAGCCGACATCCGCCCTTATCGAGTGCACATCGCCCAGCGGCTCGACCCCGACCTGTGGAACGCCGTGAGCAAGGTCCTCACCACGCTCGGCGGCGCCTACCAGACCCGCCACAGCGCATTCACGTTCGGCTACGACTGCCGACCGGCAATCCGTCAGGTGATCGAGACCGGCGTATACCGCAGCCCAGCGCAAGCCGAGGGCTACGTGCCCACCCCGGAGGCGCTCGCCGAGGAACTGACCACGGAGCCATTCAGCGACCTCGCGCGGATGCCGGCCGGGTCACGGGTGCTGGAGCCGTCCGCCGGGGACGGGCAACTCGTGCGGGCGATCCTGGACGCCAACGACGAAATCCAGGTCGTCGCGATCGAGCCGAACACCGAGCGGGCCGCGCTGGTGGGTGACCACGGCGGACGGGTCACCGTCGTCAACACCACCTTCGAGCAGTACACCGCCAGCGCGGGCCAGGGCGCGCGGTTCGACGCGGTGGTGATGAATCCGCCGTTCGCCTTACCGGGCCAGCGGGCAGCGGTCTGGATCGACCACGTCATGCTGGCGTGGAACATGCTGGAGCCCGGCGGGCGCCTGGTCGCCGTCGTGCCGACCGGGTTCGCGTACCGCGAAGACCAGCGGCACCGCGACCTGCGGCAGCTGGCCGACGACTTCGGCGGGTGGGCGAAGCTGCCGAAGGACACCTTCCCCGGCGGGCAGCAGACGTGCGTGATCTGGCTGGCCCGGCCGGTACCCAGGCAGGAGGGGCGGTCGCCGTGGCTGTTCCGGCACTACCCGGACGCGATCGAACCGGTCCGGGTGAAGGTTCCGTGGCTGACCACGCGGGCGGTGCAGCAAGCCCCGGTGCAGGTATGGCATGACACCTGGTCGAGGCAGGACCGGGTGTTCCGGTACCGGGCGCAGTGCTGGCGATGCGGGTGGCTGCTGTGGGAGTTCGACGGATCCAACGACCAGGCCCTCGGCAATCACGCTGCCCACTCCTGCCTGCGAGCGGAGGAGCGCGACAAGGCCGGGCTGACGGTGGGCCTGTGCTTCACCTGCGCTAACCACGGCGAGTCGTACAAGGCGGCGTCCAAGGTCGCCCAGCAGGTGTGGCGCGAGCCGGCGGCCAGGGCCGCGGCGACCTCCGTGTGGAGCCTGCTGCTGAACCGAGGCGGGATGATCCCCGTCGACGGTCTGGAACGCGAGCGGTACGCCCGCGTGCAGGCGGCATTACGGGTGGTGGCGGGCGTCGACGACGCCGCTGCCGAGGCGGAACTGATTGAGGCGCGACAAGCCGGAGCGCTGCGCGGCGGCCCGGACCGGATCGCCGCGACGTACCTGCGGGCGTACGCCGACCGGCTCGACCCGGACGCGGACCTCGACGACGCCGACCGCGCCGCGCTGCTGTGGCGCAGCGACCCGGACGCGCCCGCCATCGCGGTGACCGGCGAACCGGACCCGTGGGGCGCCGTCCTCGCCGAGATCGAGCACCTGGAGCGGGAACTCAACATGGTGTCGTAAGCCCGCGTAGCCGACGCCCGTCGAGCCCGCCCGGGCGCGCGGGTGGCGCGCTGCGGGTGCGCACCCCGCAGGCGCGCGTCCCGCGCGCCGCCCATGCCCGCTGCGTGCACTGCGCCAGGCAAACCCCTTCCGACCTGCGGTGTTTGGTCTCGGCCAGCCTCCCACCGTAACGTTCTGTCCGATTCGACCAGACAGCAACTGCGCCGTCTGGAACCCTGCGCGCTTGCGCCACTCCCGCATCCACGCCCTTGCCGCCCGGCCTGCCCGGGCGGCATCTCGTATTGGAGGCACCACGCCCATGAGCAGCATCGACACCACTGACCGCACCTCACCTCGTGCAGCCACCGACGGCGAGCAGGACCGGCGGCCCGCGTCCGCCACCCTCATCGACCGGGCCGAGCACCGGTGCACCGACGCCTGCGGCCGAAGCCCCTGCGAGCCAGGACCGAGACACCCTCTGGGCGTCCATCCTGAAACAGTGCCCGGGCAACACCTACCCGCTGTTGCGCGAACCGCCCGTCAGCGAGTCGCTCCGCCGCCCCGACATGAAGCCGCAGCCGAATCCGAGCACGAACGCCGAGAGGCTTGAGCAGGTCCCGGAATCGCAGGACGGGCTTCGCCGGTACCGGTTTCCCGTGCCGGCCGCGACCGGATGGTCGACACCGCCCGTAGACGTCCAGCGCCGCCCACTCTCCGACGCCACCAGGGCCCGAATCCAGGACGAGCTTCGCCGGTACCGGCAGCTTCCGGCTCCCATGCCCGGCAATCCCCCCGCGTCTGTGAACCGGCCAAGGCATCCGGAGCTGGCGGCCCTGTTGCGGGTCTTCGTCGACCGATTCACTCACGACGACAGTTGAGCACGTCGCCTGCCCTGTGCTGGCGCTGCGCCCCTGCTGATCCTCCCGCTTTCCCACCCCTGCCCGAGGTCCACCCTTCGCCGCCCGGATTCGTCCGGGCGGCGTTCTTGTTGGAGGCACCCAACACTTGTCTGCTACCGCGCTCGCCGCCAAGCCCGTCAGCAAGACCGCAACCCGCCGCATCGAAGCCCACCAGGTCAACCCCAAGGCCGCCAACGACAGGTTCCGCGCCGCCCAGGCCAAGGCCCGCCGCGAACAGCAACGCCTCAACTACGTCACCACCGGCGGGCGGTTGTGGACGCCGAAGCGCAGCAACGGCCTGAAGTTCGTCGACATCTTCTGCGGCGCGGGCGGCTCGTCCGTCGGCCTGGCAGCAGCCGGGTACGAGCTGCTGCTGGCCGCGAATCATTGGGCGACCGCGATCGACACGCATGCGGCGAACTTCGCCGGAGCGGAGCATCTGTGCGCTGACGTCAACAACTACGACTTCCGGTACCTGCCGCGCGGCGCGGACGTGCTCTGGGCCTCACCGATCTGTACGGAGCTCAGTCCCGCAGGCGGCAACGGCGGTCCGAAGCGTTCCGACGACGGCTTCGACACGGTGCAGATGCTCGGCCATGTCAGCGAGAAGGGCCGCGAACGCACCCGGGCCACGTTCATGGACGTCATCCGCGCCACCGAGGTGTGGCGGTTCAAGGCCGTCCTGATCGAGAACGTGCCCGACGTGGCCGAGCGGTGGGAACTGTTCGACTGGTGGCTGGCCGGAATGGCCCGCCTGGGCTACCACTACCAGTTGGTCAGCGTGAACAGCGCGCACGTCGGCGGTGACGGCATCCCGTACGCCCCGCAGTGGCGCGACCGGCTCTACATCGTGTTCGTCCGCAAGGACATCGGCCGGACCCCGGACGTCGAACCCCGTCCGATCTCGCGGTGTTTCACCTGCGAGCGCGACGTTCACGGCGTGCAGACGTGGCTGCCGAAGATGCACAACCGCAAATTCCGGGTCGGCCGCTACCGGCGCAACCCGAACTCATCCTACGGCCAATACTGGTACACCTGCCCGAACAGCGGCTGCGGACAGCGCGTCGAGCCGTACGTGCTGCCCGCCGCTACCGCGATCGACTGGTCCGACCTCGGGGTGCGCATCGGTGACCTGCCCCGCACCGATCGCAAACCGGAAGGGCTCGCGCCCAAGACGATGGCCCGCATCCGGGCCGGGATGCGCAAGTACGGGAACCGGCGGATGGTCGCCACCGTCGCCGGGAACACGTACGAGCGTCCCGGCTACCTGCGGGCGTGGCCGGCCGACCAGGCTCCGATGGCCACCGCGCAATGCTCGCCGACCCTCGGCGCCGTCGTCCCGCCCGGTGCGTTCTACGTCAAGAACTTCACCGACGACCAGGACCCCGGCCGGATGTGCAAGGGCGTCGGCGACGAACCGTTCGGCACCGTCACCACGATCGACCACCACGGCCTGCTCACCCCGCCGCCGGGCGCGTTCCGGGTCAACAGCAACCACGACAACGACCGCATCCACCCCCTCGGCGACTATCCGCTCGCGGCGTGCACCACCAAGATGGGCGACGGCATCGTCATCCCGCCCATGTCCGTGCCGGTCGGCGGCACCTGGGCCGAGGACCCGATCGACCTGACCGCCGAACCGGGCCGCACCGTCATGGCCAACGAGAAGGGCTGCGAAGCCCTGGTCACCCCGTACCCCGGCGCGTTCATCGACGTGCAGCGCAACCACGCCGAAGCCGTACCGATCGAGGGCCCGCTGGCGACCGTCACGACCGCCCGCCACAACGCCCTGGTCGTCCCGTACTACTCCACCGGCGCGGCCAGCACCACCGGCGAGCCGATCGGCACCGTCTCCACCCGCGACCGGTTCGCCATGATCACCGCCGAGGAACTGGCCGGCCACGCCGACGTCGACGTCTTCGACGCCTTCTACCGGATGCTCAAGTCCCGCGAAAGCCTGCGCGCCCAGACCTTCCCCGACGACTACCTCGTCCTCGGCGGCAGCGGCGAACAGACAATGCAGGCCGGGAACGCCGTGAGCTGCAACGTCGCCCAGTGGATCGGCGAGCGCGTCGCCGAGGTCCTCATCCCACACCCGATGTTCTGACGCCCTAGACCCGGAACCGCGGCCTGCGCACGCCCAGCGCGCGGGCCGTCCAGCCCTCGCCGCGAAGGAGCTCATGACCATGCTCGCCTGGCGCAACAGAGACGTGGTCGACCAGCTGCTTCACGACGCGATCTGACATCCGCCACCCGATCAGGAAGAAACCCATGATTCAGGCAAAGGTGCGTGACCTGCTGTTCATGCCTAGCCCACCCGGCAGCCACGGCTGCCCAGGAGGGTGCACTGTGGTCCTGCTACCCGACAGCATTTCCACCATGGCGGTGCGCTGCTGCGAGGACCAGCGATGGCGCAGCTGGAATGGCATTACCATCGAGGGCCACCCTCATTGGCCCCGCCGCGACGCTCGACGCCAGCGACATCTTCACCCAGATCCCCGGATGCCACTCCATGACCCACATCATCGGCCAGCCAGACAGGCGGATCCTCGGCTTCCACCACGACACCACACTCGCCCTGGTCCGCGCGATGCCGCATTCGTGCGGCGCCGCGCCGGGCCGGACGTGCAATCTGCCCTGGCACAAGGGTTCCTGCACCGCGCCGACGGCGTCGCCCATGGACCTTGCCGTCACGGCGCCATGACGCCCACGCCGCCGCGCACAACCACTCCTAAGCCGGCCTCGAAGACGACTCCTAGATCTTGTCGAGCAACCGCAACAGCAAGTCAGCCAACAGCACGATCTCCGCAGCCTCAGTGGCGTCACTGAAGTCCACCCGCCGATGGCTCGACGGATTCTTGAACAGCCCGATCGCGCCTTGGAACAGGTTCATCTGCGCGGTCGACTCACCACCCTCCAGATCCTCGCGGAACAACGGGCCGCCCTGCCGAAACGCCTTCGTCATAAGTTTGACCCCGACCTCGTCCGGCCCAGTGCCGAGCCCGGCTTTCGCTCGGACTTGGACCTCGACTTCCTTCATCGCCGCGAACGCGGCAGTCTCAAAGTCACCTCGAAGGAACTGCGGGCGCGCGACGTGCTCGAGTGCTGGAACCAGTTCAACATCCAACCGCTCCACCGCGCGCAGCCACTGCAGGCCATCCTGCAGCAATTGCTGTCCCTTACGACTGATCTCGAAGCCCTTGTCGACGTCATTGGTCAAGCTCCAGACGACCAAGCCGTGACGATCCAACCAGTTCCAGGCCTCACTCAACGCCAGCGCGGCATCCGGGCGCTTCACTCCGGACTGCCTCGCCTCAAGCAGCCAGCTGCGCCAGTTCCATGCGTTGGTACTGTCGGCATCACGCAAGATCAGCAACGCCAACTCGTCCAGCGGCAGCGCAACGATCTGATCTTCAGTCAGGTTCAATCCATTAGGCACCGTTGCATTGTCGTGGTCGTCGGAGCACTCGGCCCAATAGGTTTCCGCTCGCTCCGCAGCCCGCGACCGGATCCAGGATGCCTCGATCAGGCCACCGCCACCCGATCGGGTGAAGTGCAGATAAGCACCTCGGATTTCAAACGCGGCCCCGGCCAGCGGCTGCTCACCACCCTGACCCGGGAGCTCGATCTCGACGACCTGGCCCGAATCCTCTACGGGTCCTTCCCGAGATCATTCCGGCCATGCAGACGGGACCGATCCGCTCGACCACCCATGGGGGGCACGTCTTGAAACCGGTGGACCTATGACCGCAACACGGGAATTGGGGCGCCCAGCGCCGCTGTATCAGGGCGTCACGTATGTGATTCCCTGCGGTCGGGCCAAATGGGACCGGCCCGCCCGGGCTAGAGACCTCTACCGGGGTCAGATGTTTCGGCACACGCTGGAGAACGCGGAATTGGCCGCGCACGACGAGCCGGCTCGGGTGCTGCTGTTGTCCGGAAAGCATGGCCTGGTGGAGCTGGATCGGGTGCTGGCACCGTACGACCAGCGCATCGACGCGCCGGGGGCGGTGAGCGTGACCACCCTGGTCGCGCAGGCGCAAGCGTTCGGGATCGGGTGGCGGTCGCGGGTGGTCGCGTTGTTGCCGCAGGCCTACTTCCGGCCGCTGAACGAGGCGCTGCGCACGCTGCACGTATATCCGATGGATGCCTACGAGGGGTGCCGAGGCAACGGCGAGCAGCGGCGGGTCAACGCGTTTCTCGGCGGCCGCCCTGACCGCAGTCCTCGCAGCTGCCGCGCGTCCAGGTCGGGGCTGTCCGTATGGATCGGCGCGGACGTCAACGCGTTCTGGTGGAGCACGCCGACACCGGTGCTGGTGTCGTACGACCGACTCCGCGACCTCGTGGGGCTGCCCGTGGCGACCGCGCCGTGGGTACTTGACTCGGGCGGGTACCAGGAGCTGGTGAAGCACCGAGGGTGGACGGTGTCAGGCAGCCAGTACACCGCCGACATCCGCCGGTATCGCACGGAGATCGGCCGATTAGTGTGGGCGGCGGCACAAGACTGGCCGGCGAGCCCGACGGCGTTGAGGGCGACCGGGCTGACCGAGTTCGAACACCAGATTCGCACCACAGTCTCGGCCGCGCAGTTACGGGCGGCGGACACCGGCGTGCACATTCTGACCGTGGTCACCGGAACGACACCAGCCGGGTACCTGCGGCACCTGGACATGTACCGGCGGGCTGGCATCGACCTGCACTCCGAGCCGCTGGTCGGGGTGGGCGCACTCCTCGGTCGGCCACCGGGCGAGGCGGCCCAGATCGTCGAGATGCTGCACGCGGCCGGGCTGCACCGGCTGCATCTGTTCGGAGGTAAGGGCCGCCTGTTGGAAGCGGTTGGGGATCTCGTCACCTCGATCGACTCGGCGGGTTGGTCCGACGACATGCGCCGCCGCGCGGACCTGTGCCCGCACGGCCTCGTCAAATGGGAGCGCAACTGCCCGCAGGCCGCTCGCGAGTGGGCGCACCGGCAACGCGTGCTCGCCGCAGGTGCCCCGTCCGGGCCGCGGTCGGGCCCGTGGGTGTATCTGCTGGAAGACCTGCCGGTCGCCGTCTGACCTGCTCATTTGGCGGCCCGGTCCCGATCAACTACTTGTCCCGACCCGACCAGCCACCGCCACCTCTCCACTCCTCTGACCTGCACGAACGCACACCAGGGCGCACGTCTCGGCGCAACCTGCTCCGTGACAGAAACATCGAGAAATTCCGCTGAATCGTGCGCTCTTGACCGATCCCATCCCTTCAGAGGAACGCCCGTTCCGGCATCCCGCCGGGGCGGGCGTTCGCGTTCCCAGCCCCTTGCTTGAACAGTCACGTAGGCCTC
The DNA here is from genome assembly GCF_040638275.1 of Actinoplanes sp. NPDC026623. NCBI lineage: Bacteria > Bacillati > Actinomycetota > Actinomycetes > Micromonosporales > Micromonosporaceae > Actinoplanes > Actinoplanes sp. NPDC026623. The sequence continues at coordinate 14,804 of NZ_JBEZXZ010000166.1, forward strand.
GGAGGCACCCGAGTAATGGCACACCTGACGATCACGCACACCCACCAGGACGGCACCAGGCTCACCGGCTCACAGAAGAAGGACGGCGTCTACGAGATCGTTCGCAGGAACGGCTTCACCTGGCGCTGCCGCCAGGGAATCCACATCCGCCCGAGCCGCGACCTCGACGCCAAGACCCTGATCATCAACCGGGCCGCGCGCGCCCTGCGCGACGCTGGGCACGAGGTCACCATCGAGATCGACAACACTCCTCGCCCGACCGAGATCGTCGAAGCCGAGCGCCAGGAACGGGCGGAGGACCGCGCCAAGCGCTTTGCCGAGCGGGCCGGGAATGCGGACGCTGCCGGCCTCGAGGCGGCCCGTTCCATCACCGACGGCATCCCCTTCGGGCAGCCCATCTTGGTCGATCACTATTCGGCAGGCAGGCACCGCCGCGACCTCAGCCGCGCCGACAACCACCGCGGCAAGGCCCTCGAACTGTGGAACAAGGGCGAGCACCTCGCCGACCGTGCGCGCGGCGCGGTCGCCCACCAGAAGCATCGGGAGAACCCGCGCACCACTATGCGCCGCATCGAGAAGCTGGAGGCCGACACGCGGCGCTACCAGCGCGAGCTCGGCGGCTACGAGCGGAACTTCCGCAACGGCAACGGCGATATTGCCTTCGTGGAGACGCACGAGCCGGCCATCAGTAGGCGGCGCGACGACTTGCAGCGCTGGATCGCTGACGCCGACGAGCAGATCACCTACTGGCGTACCCAACTGGCCGCGCACGAGGAATCTGGAGCGTTCGTGCCCTGGGCCCGGCAGCACTTCGTCAAGGGCGACCAGGTGCGCCACCACGGCTTCGGCGACTGGTACGAGGTGACCCGGGTCAACACGAAGTCGGTCAGCGTCACCGGCAGCAGCTGGGGCTGGCCGCGCACCATCGCCTGGGACAAGGTTGCCGGGCGGCGCCGCGACGGCATGCAGTGGGACACACCAAACGGCGAGCCGTGGCCGGTCGAGCTGGCCGGCAAAATCGCACGCTGGCGCAGTCTCGAACGAGACCTGGCTGGCAATGACTCCAGCACGGAGGCGCTGTTCAAGCGCGGCAGGATCGAGCTCGCACGCAACATCGCGCTTGGCCTCGACATGCACGCCAGCGACGCCGAGGCCGCTGCGTGCTTGGAAGGCGTGACCGACGCGGCGACCGACCGGAAAGTGAAGGCCGCCTTCGTCGACGTCTACGACCGGCTCGCCGCGGGAGAGACAGCTGCCGAGGTGACGGCCTCCTACGAGCCGATAGAGCTGGCCGCGGCGTGGCGGATGCCCGACCGGGAGCCGGTGCGCCGGACCGCCGTGAAGTCGTTCTTCATACGTGACCGTGACGACATCATCGCCGTGCAGCCCGGCGACCTGATCGTCGGCTTCTACGACCGGGGCTACGGCAAGGACCACCTGATGCGGGGCTTCTGCGGCCCGGTCGCGGCGGTGTCAGAGGTGAACGACCGGCGTGAGTCCGGAGAGTTCGTGAGCATCACACTCACTGGTGGGCAGGAACGCACGTTCAAGTTGCCCCTTTGGTTCGCGGTGCACCCGGCAGGCACCTGGGACAAGGAAACCCCACCTGCGGCTGCGTCCGCGGTGGACGTGGCCGAGGTGAGCAAGGCAGAGCCGGTAGAGACCGTGTCGGTCACTGCGTCTACCGACCCAGAACCCCAACCGTCGGCGGCCGACAACCCAGTCGAGCATTGGACCGCAATTGGCGGGGCCAACGACGATGACTGCGGCGATCCGTGGGGACCGCTGCTGGCAGAACTCAGGATGCTGGCTGACCAGCCAGGGTAGGACGTTTGCGGCCCTGGCCCGAGTCCGATAGCATCGTCCGGCTGGACCGGACAGCAGGGGATGGGATCGGTGGAGTTGTCATGGCGAGATATGGCCACTGGGTTCTGTTCGCCGAGGACATCGCGGCGATCTGGACCGAGGAGCGTCGCAGCGTTGAAGGACCCGACGCGCCCGCCGTCCCCGTCGACCGGGTCTGGGACTTCCTCCGCTGGTCGAAGCCAACTCCGGAAGGCGCAAAGCGTCCCCACCGGTACGAAAACCACCCCATGCCCTATCCCCGGGAAGCCCGAGGCCCCAACTTCGCACTCTGGAGTGCCGAACAGGTAGACGACCTGCGCGCGTTCTGGCACGACCGGCTCCCGAAAGCGAGACGCGACCCGGGACGCATCGAGCAGCGCGAGGCCGAATGGGAGCAGGATCTAAAAAGGGTGAAAGTTCGTACGCGGTAACCACTCATCTACGGAGGCGCCCGAGATGAACGATCCCCACCCAGAGCAGCGAGATCCGGGCACAGGTTGCCCGGCCTGGTGCGAGATGCACGTCGATGGGCGGCACGTCGGTGCCCTGAGCCTGGACGGCACCGCGAAAGGCTCGAACGTCTACACCCGGCTGGTCGGCTACGACGACGGTGGGGTCGGCATCGAGGTCGTCGTGGCGCAGGTCGATGGCAGCAAGAAGCCCGCCCGAGTCGAGCTGACACCCGACGACATCGCCCAGCACGCCCTGGTCACGCAAGCCATGGAGACGGACCTGCGGAACTCGCTCGCGGCAATCGAGAACGGCATGCCGGTCGACGACAACGGCGACCACCCGAACCGGAAGTAGACGCCGCCAAAAGCCGGCGCCGCAGAGCACCACAACTCGCAGGCCCTATCGACCGCGGTCCGGGGCGGCGACACTACCAATGGCAAACCCCCTGCAGTCGAAGTCAAGCAACGCGCCGGCGGACCGTGGCCGTGTTGAACCCGCTCACCTGGTGCACTTCACCCGAGGTGGCCACGAGCCGCCGACAGCACCCGGCAGCGAATCCTTGCCCGGGTCGCAGGCGTTCGACCACGGTCGGCTGGCCGTAGGGTGATCGCCCGGATTCCAGCGTCGTACGGGCCCAACATCACGCGGTTGACCGCCGTCACAGGCTGACCTCGCTCGTCCTCATGGGGCCCACCAGCGGCTGCGAGCCGTGACCCGTGGTGCTCTTCCGCACCGCCGTCGGCCCTATCCGGTGGCCGACGCAGAGCCATTCCCATTGGAGCCCGAGGGCGGGCCCAAGCCTGGCAGCACAAACCCGCCCCCGGTGCTCCCTGTCACAGGGAGTACCAACAGTGTCCAGCTATCCGCACCATCTCACCAAGCGATTGCTCTCCCACCGTCACCACGCTGATGATATCGCCGACCAACTGCGGCACCCGGTCGTGCGGACCCTCGCTCGCGCAGTCCTCGTGGCTCTGGTGGTGCTCGTCGCCGTCGCAGCGGTCGGCGGGTTCATGACTGGGTTCGTCGGGGTGCTCGTCGTCAAGGTATTGACCCATCGACAGGCAGTCGCCCGCAGCCGGCAGACCGCCGCCGCACGAGCGCGGCGACGGCGCCCTGCCGCCAGACGGCGTCCCGCCGCGAGGCGACGTGGTACGCGAACAGCGGCTCGGCGATGAGCACCCCGACCGCAACGGAGCCAAGCGAGGCGACAACAGCCCTCGCGGATGGCGGGGTGCAGGCATCGGTAGCCCAAGCCGACAAACGGGCGGCCCGCATCGTTGCCCGCGGCCTGCGCAGGGAGGCCGAGTCACGGGCAGCGGCCCAAGAGCGGACGGCCGAACACACTGCGGCCCAAGATCGGGAGGCCGCGCGCGCCCAACAGGCGACGGCGAAGGCACAGGCCCGTGGTGCCCGGTGGGCCGCCCGCCGCGCCACGGTCGTAGCGGTGGCCCATCGGATGGGCCGCCTGGCTGCGGCGGCCCGCCGGGAAGCCGCAGCGGTGTACTCCATGAGCGTCTACGCCACAGTGGTGTACGTGGCCGCCTCGTCGCAAACGCAGGTGTTCCACGAGCAACTGCACTGGGTATGGCCACGCGCGGTAGGGGCCGCAGCCTTTATCGAGGGCACCAGCCTGGCGTTCGCGCTGACCGCGCATCGGCTGCGCCTCGAGGGTGAGCGTGCCCGCATCGCCAGGGTGCTGACCTGGGTCGCCGCATTGTTCGGGGCGGGGATCAACTACTTCGCCCACGCGTTCGACCCTGCCTTGCCGTGGTGGCTGGCCCAACTGCAGGGCATCGCGGTGGGTACGTCATCGCTGGTCGGGATCATCTTGTGGGAGGTCCGCTCAGGCGCACGCAGCCGCAAAGCGATGCGCCTGGCGGAGAAGAAATCCATGCCAAAGGCGCAGCTAGGCCTGGACTTCTGGATCAGGTATCCGCGACGGGCTTACTGGGCATGGTCGGCGATGGTCGCCAAGCCGAACGTGCGGACCCGTAAGGATGCCATCAAGCATGGCGATCGGCTCCACCAGCAGTATCGGGCTCGCCGTGCCCATGAGCGTGCCCGGCTCAAGGCTGCAAAGGCCGAGAAGGTGTTTCTGGCAGCAGCGCGGAAAGCAGCAAGGCGCGCCGCAGCGAAAGGTGAGCCCGGACCGGCCCTGTCGTACCTGGGCTTGCTGGCCCAGCAAGGGCCGTCCGTGCTGGCCGCTCGCCCTGAACTGGGCACCACCGCGCTGAACGCTGAGGATGCGCCCGATGAACCGGACCGCTGGCAACAATGTGCGTGTGCACAGTCGGCGCCCGACCTGCTGGCGGTCCTTCAGGCCCTGATCGGTCAGGTCTCGGCCCTGGCCGGCGAAGGCCGGTGGCCCCTGGCTGGGCCCCTCATCACGTCAGAGCGAGAGTGGCGGGAACGCCTAGTGTCCTGAGTCTTTAAATCGTTGTCAGTGGGTACGGTGGTTGCATGCCATTGCCGACAGCAGTGCCGATCGTGCTCACTGATGACGAACGT
>NZ_JBEZXZ010000167.1:0-19482 GCF_040638275.1 Actinoplanes sp. NPDC026623
GCCGGCCGTGGTCGCGGGCCTGGCCGCCGCGGGCGCGAGTTACGCCGGGGCCCGATGGCGTGCCTATGCGACCCGGCACGACTTCGCGGTGCCGGCCGCGGTCGCCGAGGACGCCGCCGCGGTCGCCCTGGCCTGGGCTTCCTCCCGCGAATAGGCCGGCGGCCGACCCGGTGCCGGCGCAACAGGCTTCGCAGCTCTCGAGAAGAGCGGTCTCCGCGACGGCTCGGTCTGGTTCTACCGGGGTTCAGGTCAGCCATCGGCGAGCGTCTGCGGTGATTGCGGCGACCATGGCGCTCTTGCCATCGGTGTACGCATTTCGATCTTGAGCGTGCTGGATGGCGAGCTGTCGTTTTAGCGCCTCGTACTGCTGAACGGCCGCAGGATGGGTGCGGAGGTAGTCGCGAAAAGCGAGTACGTCGGTGAATCGCTGGGAACCGGCCGGGACCAGATGCAGATGATGGCTCCGGTGGGCGGGGTCCGGCTTGCAGAACCAGTGCATGACGTCCTGCCGGTGCGGGGCATAGCAATAGTCGAACTCGGCCAGCAGATCGATGTAGGGGCGCGACGAGTCGAGGTCGGTCACACCGATCATGATGTCGATGATGGGTTTGGCGGTCATCCCGGGGACGGCCGTACTGCCGACATGGTGAATCCCACCGACGACATGAGACCCCAACGCCCCCGTGAGGATCTTGGCCTCCAGCTCGAACTGACCTGGCCAGGCCGGGTCATAGGGTCGAAGGTGGATTGGTTCGTCACCGACCGGGGATACGACCTCGCCATCCGTCATAGTCCTACCCTGCCGCAGCTACGAGGTGTCGACGAGCCGCTCGCGCAGCTTGGCCAGGGCGCCCGTAAGGATCCGAGAGACGTGCATCTGCGAGACGCCGACCTTCTCGGCGATACTCCCCTGGGTCAGATTGCCGTAGAAGCGCAGGATGATGATCTGGCGCTCCCGCTCGGTCAGCAGCGCCAGCACCGGCGGCATGGCGACGTGGAACTCCACGGAGGCATACCCCTGATCCGTCGAGCCGATCGTGTCGCCCAGGGTGAGCCCGGGGTCGTCACCGACCGGGTTGGACAGTGACAACGCGCGGTACGCGTAGCCGCTCTCGAGTCCTTCCAGGACCGCGTCCTCGGACACTTGCAGGTAGCCGGCGATGTCGGCCACCGTCGGTGACCGGCCCAGGCTGTTGCAGAGCTGCGTCCGCGCCGCTCCGATGTCGAGCCGCAGCTCCTGCAACCGGCGGGGCACCCGCAGGAACCATGTCCGGTCGCGGAAGTAGCGCTTCATCTCACCGGTGATGGTGGGGATCGCGTAGCCGGGGAAGTCGGTGCCGCGTAGCGCGTCGAAGCCGTCCACCGCCTTGATCAGGCCGATGGTGGCGACCTGTCGCAGATCGTCGAACAGGTCGCCGCGACGGGCGTACCGGCGGGCAAGCCGGTAGGCCATCGGCAACCACGCCTCGATGGCCTGATCGCGCAGCGCCCGGCGATCGGGGTGTGACGGCGGCAGCGCGGACAGCCGTCGAACCAGCCGACCGGCTCTTCGTCCTCTTCGTCACGTGCGGAAATGCGTTGTCGTACAGCGGTTTCCGCCGGAATGGCCCGGCTGGGAGCGAAGGTCGATACACGCATGGTGTCCTTCTCTTGACGCGCCACGAACGGCCCGCGCCGCAGCGGCGGGGCACCGGCCATCCGGGCCAACTGCTGCAAGGTCTTGGAGGCTCCCACCGAGGTGCGCGGAGACTCCCACAACCCGCCGGGCGCGACCTGGTCGAGCTGGTTACGGACGTACCGTCGCAGCCGGGCTGCCCGGCATCGCCTGGCTGCGCCCCGACGGCGAGCCGATGAGCGGATCCGACTGGGGCGCCGAGGCGGCCCGGACCATCGTCGTGTTCCTCAACGGCGAGGGCATCCACGAACCGGACGCGCTGGGCGAGCAGATCGTCGACGACTCGTTCCTGCTCTTCTTCAACGCGTCCGGGGACAAGCTGGATTTCACCCTGCCCGGTCGGGCGTACGGGCAGAGCTGGGAGATCGTGGTGGACACCGCCGACCCCCTGCTCGCGACGTCCACCGGCTGGAGTGTCAAGGCCGGGGAGAGCCCCTCGATGGCCGCGCACAGCCTGGCCGTGCTGCGCCGGCGCTATTGGGCGCAGGCCGCCCGGACGGCCTCGTCGACGGTCGGGTACGCGGCGAGCAGGCGGTCGAGGTTGGTGGCCCGCAGCACCGTCCACAGCGAGGGCTGGAGGGCGGCCAGCCGCAGCGATCCCCCGCGGGTGGCGGTCTGCCGGTGCAGCTGGACGAACAGGCGCAAACCGCTCGAGTCACAGAAGGTCACCGCGGCCAGATCGATGATCAGCTGGTGCGCGCCCTGCTCGAGGGCCTCATGCGCCGCGTCGCCGAGCAACTGGATGCTGTCCCGGTCGATCTCGCCGGTCGCGCGCAGCACGGCGAGCGGGCCCGTCAGGTGTTCCGCGGTCACCGTCAGGATCTGCTCAACCATGAGCGGGTCTCGACTCTCTCGATGGGCTGTCCGGTCACGGCACGGTCTTCGCTGCCGCGGTACCGGACCATTGCACCAGCACCATCGTGGCGTCGTCGTCCGGGGTACCCCCCTGGTGCTCCATGACGGCGTGCGTCAGGCGCCGGAGGATCTCCGGAGCGGGCAGACCCGAACAGGAGTGCCGTTCAACCAGGTCGACCAGGCGGTCGAGGCCGAACCGCTCACCGTCGCCGGCATTCGCCTCGGTGACGCCGTCGGTGTAGAAGAGCAGCCGGTCGTCCGGTTCGAGTATCTCCTCCGCCAACTCGACCTCGGGATCGTCGAGGCCAAGGGGCATCCGGCGGCCACCGCTGAGCTCCCGCACCATCCGGCCGGCCCGCAGCAGCGGCGCCGGATGGCCGGCGTTGATATACCGCAGCCGGCCGGTCTCGAGGTCGAGCTCACCGAGCACCGCGGTGGCGAAGCGCGCATCGGTGAACTGCTCGAGCAACGCCGCGTCGGCGGCGCGCGCCTGGTCGTAGAGGCCACGGCCGTCGCGCCGGGCGGCCCGGACCGCGGCCAACGCAACCGCGCACGCCAGCCCGGCGGAGAGGCCCTTACCGACACCGTCCAGGATGAGCAGGTGTGCCGCCGCACCGTCCAGGGTGTAGTCGAAGCCGTCACCGCCCACCTCGTAGCAGGGCTGCAGGATCGCGCTGACCACCGCGCGATCGCAACTGGAGGTCAGCGGCGGAAGCAGCCGCCACAACAGCTCGGCCGCTGTGGACATCGGCCGGGATCGCCGTACCTTCTCGAAGTGGTCCCCCCCGCTCCGACGTGGTGGCGATCAGATGCCCCACCAGGCCGGCCAGCAGCTCCAGCCGGCGCACCGCATCGCCGCGCCCCGCCCCGCCGCTCTCCGCCGCCTCGCCGGAGGGGAAGACGACCTCCAGCGCTCCGAGCCGGTCCGTGCCGTCGACCATCGGCACCCACCACCGGCGGTTGTCGCCGTCGGGAGTGCCCGGAATCGACTCCACCCGTGCGAAGGCCCGCCCCGGCAGCGAACAGTCGACCGGCAGCGGCTCCGGTGTCGCCCGGCCGGTCACGGGCAACGGACGTAGCGCCAGTTGCTCGTAGTCCACCAGCCAGATCGTGGCGCGCATGCCCAGTCGTGCCACGGCCGCGTCGACGGCCCGGGCCAGGTCGTCTGGAGGCCACAGGTGCGAACGGCTCAGAATGTCATCAAAGGCCTCCAGCCACTGCAAAAGACTCACCTCGTTCCTCCCCAGCACCCGACGCCGCACTTCCACCGGGCGTCGTGCCGCGCCGACGAGGGCGCGGCACGAGGCCGTCGGAACGGCGTCGCTCACCCGGTCAACCGGGCGAGGATGCCCTTCTTCACCTCGCCGGCCCGCTGCTGTTCGCCGGCCAATGAGCTGATCACGATCAGCGCGCCGGTCAGCGCGGGTACGGCCCACTGCAGCGCGGACAGCTTCTTCTGCGCCTTGACGACGTCGTCCGGAGTGCTCGCGGCGGGCTCGGTGCCCGCCAGCGCCGGCACCGACGTGTCCTTGTTGACCTTGCGGCCTAGTAACCGGCTGTAACCGGTCACGGCCAGAGCCGCCACCGTCAGGCAGGTCTTGGTCAACGCCATCGTGCCGACACCGCGCTGGGCGACCAGACGTGACCGGTTGCCGGCAAGCTCGCCGACGCTGCCGGCCAGATGGGCGCCGATGGCGGCCGCGTTGACCGGGGTCCACTTGTTCCAGCCGGTGTTCGCCACCCGGCCGGTGCCGTTCGCGGTGTCCGCCTCGGCCGAGGCCGGGTTGAGCGCGACCGCGTTGGCCAGCGTTCCACCGAACCAGGCGGCGAGGCCGACGTCGTGCAGCGATCGGGACAGGGTGTCTTGCGCCATGGTGTGTCCTCCAGTCTCGGATGGTTCCGAACGGCTACCCCGGTCCGGCCCCGCTACACGGCCCAACTTCGGGCGCCGTACCGCCTTGTGGTTTCCACCGTGCTGGGCGCTCTCTCCCCTGACGGTAGGAAAGGCCGCACCGGGGTAGTCGAGGACGGTGAGCGTCACGTCCTCGTCAACCACGGTCGCCGCCCCGTCCGCGTGGGCACCGCTGCGCATCGCGACCTATCGGAGCCTGTGGCTGGCCCTGCTTGCCAGCAACATCGGCACCTGGATGCAGACCGTCGGCGCGCAATGGCTCCTGGTCGAGCACTCCGGCACCGACACGCTGGTGGCCGTCGTGCAGACCGCCAGCACCCTGCCGATCGTGTTGTTCGCCCTGCCGTCCGGGGCATTGGCCGACACCTTCGACCGGCGACGGCTGCTGATGGCCGTCCAGTTGTCCCTCGTCGGGGTGGGTGCGGTGCTCACCACGCTGACCGTGGCCGGCCGAATGCCGGCCGCGCTGCTGCTGACCTTGACCTTCGCGCTCGGAGCCGGACAGGCGCTGACCGCCCCGGCCTGGCAGGCCCTGATCCCCGACCTGGTACCGCGGTCGCAGCTCGCCTCCGCCTCGGCACTGGGTGCGATCAGCATGAACCTGGCCCGGGCTGTGGGCCCGGCGATCGCCGGCGTCCTGATCGCGCGCACCGGCCCGGGCGTGGTGTTCGGTCTCAACGCCCTCAGCTTCGCCTATTTCGCATTCGTTCTCTGGCGCTGGCACCGGCCGGCCGAGGACCACTCCGGCGCGCCGGAGCGGTTCGGCGCCGCCGTCCGCGCCGGCGGCCGGTACGTGCGTCACTCGCCGGTGGTGCGGCGTATCCTGCTGCGCGCGGCGTTCTTCCTGGTGCCCGGCAGCGCATTGTGGGCGCTGCTGCCGCTGGTCGCCAGCCGCCGCCTCGGCCTGGGACCGGGCGGGTACGGCGTGCTGCTCGGCGCCGTCGGCATCGGCGCGGTGGCCGGCGCGCTGCTGCTGCCCCGGATGCGTACCCGCTGGTCGATGAACCGGCTGTTGCTCATTGCCGGCGTGGTCTTCGCCGCCGTTCTCATGGTTCTCGGCCTGACCCGCTCCGAGGCCGCCGTCGTGGCGGCCCTGCTGCCCGCCGGGGTCGCCTGGGTGATGGTGCTGTCGAGCGTCAATGCCAGCATGCAGCTGTTCCTGCCGGGCTGGGTGCGCGCCCGCGGCCTCGCCGTCTACCAGATGGTCTTCGCCGGCGGTCAGGCGGCCGGAGCCCTCGCCTGGGGTGCGCTCTCCGACGCCTCCGGCCTGGTCGTCGCACATCTGACCGCCGCCGTGCTGATGCTCGCCGGGGTGGTGACGCTGCGCTGGTGGCCGATGCGGGACACGACCGGGCTGAACCGGGATCCCGCGACGTACTGGCCGGAACCGCACCTGGAGCTGGAACCGGAGGACGCCGACGGCCCGGTCCTCGTCACAGTCACCTACCCGGTGAGCCCGCGGCACGAGGAGGCCTTCCGCGCCGCGATGGAGGCGGTCCGCCGCAGCCGTCTGCGAACCGGCGCGGTTCGCTGGGAGCTGTTCCGCGACGGCGAACATCCGGACCGGTTCGTCGAGGCGTACCTGGTGCCGAGCTGGGACGAGCATCTACGCCAGCACACCGGCCGGCTCACCGGCGCCGACCGGGACGCCGAGGAGCGGGCGCAGGCGCTGACCGACGGCCCGGCCGAGGCCAGCCACCTGCTCTCGGCCCGCTGAACGGCCACACCTCGCGGGGCATGCGGCTCAGCGAATCGACAAGCTTCGCGGCGGCCCAGCGACAGCCTGAACGCCACCGTGCCGGCCACCCGTCAGCCGGGCGGCGTGTCATCCAACCCCGTGAACGTTCCTGGTCGCGGCGCTAGCAGGTCGATTCGCGGACGACGAACTCCGTGCCGAGCAGGATGGACCGCTCGACCGGCTCGCCACCGGCCAGCCGGAGCACCTGCCGCGCCATCGTGCGGCCGATGTCCAGGATGGGCAGGCGCACGGTGGTCAGCGGAGGATCCGTGTAACGGGCCACCTCGGTGTCGTCGAACCCGATGACCGCGACGTCGTCGGGCACCCGCCGACCGGACATCCGCAGCGCCCTGACGGCGCCGTGCGCCATCAGATCGGAGGCGACGAAGACCGCGTCGAGCCGCGGATGCTCGTCGAGCAGCCGCCGCATCGCCGAACTGCCGGATTCCTCCGTGCAGTTGCCGACGGCCACGATCGGCCGGCGGCGCGAGTCGCGCAACTCGGCCCGGTATCCGGCGAGCCGGTCGACCGCGCCCGGGGCGTTCTGCGGTCCGGCGATCGTGGCGATCCGCCGGTGGCCGGAGTCCACCAGACGCCGTACGGCCTGCCGAGCGCCGTCCGCGTTGGCGACGTCGACGTACGGCACCGCCGACCGGCCCATCGGACGTCCGTTGACCACGACCGGAACGTTCTTGCCGGCGAGCGTCATGGGTAACTCGTCGGCGCCGTCGACGGACACCACCAGGACACCGTCCACGTGTCCGCCAATGGCGTAGTTGGTGATCCGCTCCCGGCTCTGTGGGGAGCTCACCACCTGCAGGACCAATTCCTTGCCGGCCGCGTCCAACTCCTGGACGACGCCGTGGACCACGGTGGCGAAGAAGGGGTCCTCGACGAAGATCCGGCCGGCCGATTCAGTGAGAACGAGGGCGAACGAGTCCATCTGGTGCGTCACCAGACCACGGGCGACCCGGTTGGGCACGTAGTTCAGCACCCCGACGGCGTCCAGCACCGCGTCCCGGATGTCGGGCGACACCGATGTCGAGCCATTGACGACCCGGGACGCCGTCGCTCGGGACACTTTGGCCAGGGCGGCGACGGTCTCCAGGGTCGGACGTTCGTGTCCCGAAGCCGCACGCCTCGAATGAGGGCCGCCGTGGCCGTCGTCACTTTCATTGAAGGATCTGGTCACCGACATCGATTATTATGCCCTTCCGATGCGACCGGGTTGCCTTGTCACGGTATACATCCGCCGGTTCCGATCGCAAATAGACGTGCCCAATACAAGATCACTGATGGGGCATGGCGCGGCTGCACGAGTGGCTGGCCCCGGCAAATGACAATCATCGCGCGCGAGTTTGATCAGTGACACGCATCGGCGCCCGGCGGTGATCGTTTTCAAACTGCGCAAGAATATCGGCGTCCATACCATGCATGCGGTCTGACCAGGCCAAACACCGGCGCGCCAGGGTGCTGCGACACCCCGCCACCTCGACCGGGAAGCGATTCCTCGGCGATGGGGGTAATCCGCGATGCGCATCACGTTTCGCTTTGAGTTCCGGCGTTGACCTGCAACAACCCGGCAGGCCGCCAGGGCATCGATGAACGCCGTGTTTACTGGGGACAACGATTTGGTTTCCATCAAGGCCGGTCGATCTATGCCGCCAATCACAGGATTTGCCAATGACGGCCGCTGCCCCTAACGTTCGTGACCGGACGCCGACGTCTGGCAATGTTCAAAATCAATGTGTTGGGTGGCGGTGGCGCGCATGGCCGCCGTTTAACCGGCGCGAAACAATCGATTGTCCACGCAATGTCGCGCGGTCAGCTCTGCGACCGACGGGGATGGACCAGCACCGTCGGGCAGGCATCTCCCGGCCTCGATCTCGGGGCCACGGAATTTCTTGGAGCAACCATGCCGACCACCAGTCCGCAATCCCGCGCGGCCGGTGCGCCCCGCCAGGCCTGGCGGCCGCTTCAGCGGTCCACCCGGGTCGCCATCCTGGGCGCGCTGCTCGCGACGCTGTTCTACCAGGCCTTCCTGCTCGACCCGCAGTACCGCGGCCCGACCTGGCTGTGGACCGCGATGCTGCTGGCCGAGGGCCTGACCGCCCTGCACGCCATCGGCACGTGGTGGACCATCCTCGCCCACGACAACCGGGACGAGTCCGCCGACGTGACGGTGGCGCGGCACCAGCTCCGTGCCGGTGGCCGGATGCCGGTCATCGACGTCTTCATCACCGCCTACGGCGAGGATCCGCAACTCGTCCGCACGACGTTGCGGGCCGCCCGCGACGTGGTCCTGCCGCACCGGACCTGGGTCCTCGATGACGGGGACAGCGACGTCCTGCAGGCCATCTGCGCCGAGGAGCGGGTCGGCTACCTGCGCCGGGAGGGCGGCCGGCACGCGAAGGCCGGCAACGTCAACGCGGCTCTCGCCCGGACGACCGGCGAGTACGTGGTCATCCTCGACGCCGACCACGTCCCGGAGCCGAACTTCCTGCTCCAGATCCTGCCACACTTCGACGACCCGGCGGTCGCGTTCGTCCAGTCACCACAGTCCTACACCAACCAGGCGAACCTCGTCTCCACCGGTTCATCGGAGGCGCAGCGCATCTTCTACGAGCTGGTCTGCCCGGGGAAGAACCACTTCAACGCGGCGTTCTGCGTCGGCACGAATGTCATGTTCCGGCGGGCGGCCCTGAACGAGATCGGCGGCATCGCCACCGGGAGCAACTCGGAGGACATCTGGACGTCTCTCGAGCTGCACCGGCGTGGCTGGAAGTCGATCTACGTGCCGCACGTGCTGGCCCGTGGGCTGGCGCCGGTGGACGTGACGTCCTACCTGAAGCAGCAGCTCCGCTGGTCCAGCGGCGGCTTCGAGGTGCTGCTGCGCGGCCGGCTGTTTCGCCGGGGCGGCGGCCTGACCATCGACCAGCGGCTGCAGTACCTGTTCGTCGGCACGCACTACCTGCTGTCGCTGGCGATGATCACATTTATGTTGTTCCCGGCCCTGTACCTGTTGTTCGCGTTGAGCCCGATCAGGGCTGACGGGCTCACCTGGGCGGCGCACTACCTGCCGTTCCAGGCGATGGTCCTGCTCGTCACCTGGTTGCAGTCCGGTGGTTTCAAGGGGTCGGCCATCGTGGCCAGCATCGGGGCGGCGCCGGTGCACGCCCGGGCATTCTGGGCCACCCTGCGCCGCAGGCCGGCGAAGTGGAGCGCGACGAATCAGGCCGGCGCCGGCACCCGGTCGCTGTGGGTGGTCATGCCGCAGGTGGCGCTGTTGCTGCTCAACGTGACCGGCATCGTCGCCGGGCTCGTCGTCATGGCCGATCCGGCACCGACGTGGCTCTCCGTCGCGTGGGCCACCATGATCGTGCTCATTCTCGGCCGGATGATCGTCGAATCGGTCACCGGCGGACAGGAGCCGCCGCCGGCCCCCGCCGACCGGCCCGCCACCGGCGTGCCGTCCGAGCCGGCGGGCGTGCCCGTGATCGCCTCCGCCGGGTAAGCGCGGCCGGCCGACCGAACCCATTGCTTCTGTAACACCGTTCAAAGGGATATCGCCATGACCACTATGGTCGAGCACGACAATCGCGAACAGTCCACCTCCCCGGCGCCGCCTACCGCGCCCGAGCCGGTGTCGCGGGGCGAAGCCAAGCGCACCCTCAGGTCCCGGCTGCCGGCCGTTCGGACGTTCTTCGTCACCCTCGTCCTGATCGGCGGCGCGGCCGCCGGCGGTACCTACGTGGTGACGCACCGGCTCGCCGAGAGCGCGTTCGTCACCCTCGACGAGGCGACGCTGACCGCGGATGCCCTGCCGGTCGGCTCCACCGGCGCCGGCGTCGTGACCCAGGTGCTGGTGACCGAGCATTCCCGGGTCGCCGCGGGTCAGGCACTGGCCCAGGTGAAGCTTGCCGAGGACCCCGCCCACCCCGGGCAGCCGGCGACCGAGACGCTGCGGGCACCCACGCCCAGCACCGTATCGAGGATCGACATCGCCCTCGGCGGCGTGGTGGGCTCCGGCGAACCGATCATCACGTTGTACGACCACACCAAGCTGGCGTTCCAGGCCAAGGCGACGGAAGAGGAGCTCCGCAGCCTGCGCCTCGGCATGGCCGCCCGCATCACCGGCCCCGGTCTCGACCGTCCGGTGTCGGCCACGCTCGACCACGTGGAGCCGCGGGTCGGTCTCGACCCGCTCTCGGACGCACCGCTGACCGAGGAGCAGAAGGCGGACCATGAGCAGCTCACGGTCGTGCTGCTGCCCCGGACCGGCGACGTGGACACGGTCAGTGCGCTGGTGCCCGGGCTGCGCTTCACCGCCCAGATCGACACCGGCAGCGCGGTTGGCCGGACGCCCGCAGTGAACAGTGCCGGATGAGGGCCGGCCTCCGGCGGATCGTGACCGCCGCATGCGTACTGCCCACGGTGCTGATCACCGCGGCGTGCTGGGGAGGAGATGAGCCGAAGGTGTGGAAACCGGAGCTTACGGCGTCCGTGAACGGAGCCTTGAGCGAAGGGGCCGCAACCACTCTGGTTCACCGCCCCAGCATGGGCGGAAAGGCCAGCCTGTCCGAGACGTTGCCCGCGGACATGAGCCCGACGCGGCGCCCGGTACAGGCCGGGCCGCCGCTGACCGGGCAGGCACTACCCACGAATCAGTGGTGGACCTCCGCCCTGACCGCCTCCCTGCAACAGCCGATCTGGGCCCATCCACTGGCCGTCAAGAACACCGGCGACGGGATCGCGGTCAGCGCGGCCGCCGCGACCGCGACCGCCAAGGCCGTGGTGACGCCCTTCCGACCGGCCCTGACGGCGGCCGGCCCGATCGCCACGACGCGGGTCGTCGGGTACGGGGCCTTCCACGTCGTGCTGCGCGCCGAACTCCGCGGCGGCGGGGCGGTAGAGATCACCCTGGTGCAGGGCAGCCCGCTGCTCTACCTGGATTTCCAGGACGCCAGGCCGTCGCTCACCGCGACCGGTCCGGTCCGACGCCTCGGCGGTACCGGGTCGCTGGCCCAGCTCAGCATCGCCGGGCAGCGCTGGGACGTTCAGGCCGAGGATGGTGCCGGCTGGCGCCAGGACGGCAACCGGCTCACCGTGGACCGGTCCGACAGGACCGCGATCGCGGTGGCCCGCGTGCCGGACGGGGTGAACGACGCCGAGTGGACGCAGGCGCTGATCGGCGCGGCCGGCGACCCGGTGACCCGGACGACGTCGTACATGGCATACGACGGCGTCGCCGGCGCGGTGACGCAGACCCTGCTGGCCGAACGCCGGTCCGGCAGACCCGGTGTCTGGGCGCTGCTGCCGCACCAGCGGGCCAACCTCGTTGCCGACGGCGGCCCGCAACCGATGGCCGGGGCGTACCCGGATGCCCTGGGGCCCCTGTCCGTGGTGCGTGGCGCCGGACTGCGTGTCAGGGTGCCGATGCCCGGTTTGATCACCGAGGTGCCGGCGATCCCGCTGTCCGGCCCGGCCCGCGCCGCCGTGTTGGACGATCTCGACCGCGACCTCGCCGCCAAGCCGCCCACCGCCGACGGCGGCAGCTATTTCGGGCTGAAGGAACTGGGTCGGCTGTCCACCGTCGCGGAGGTCGCCAAGGGCGTCGGGGCGCTGCCCCAGCAGCAGGCGGCGCTGAAGCGACTGCGGACCGGACTCGTCGACTGGCTCACCTACGACGGTCCGGGCGATACCCGGTACTTCGCCTACGACCAGACGTGGGGCGGGCTGATCGCCGTGCCCGCGGAGTTCGGCAGCAACGACTACAACGACCACCACTTCCAGTACGGACACCTGGTGCGGGCCGCGGCGGTGCTCGCCGAGGCGGACCCGGCCTTCCTCCGTGACTACGGTGGCGCCGTGAGTCTGGTGGCGCGCGACTACAGCGGCACGTTGTCGGCGAGTGGAGCCGACGGATTCCCGGCCTTCCGGGCGTTCAACGCGTACCTCGGGCACTCGGCGGCGTCCGGATTCGCCCCGTTCGCCGACGGCAACAACCAGGAGTCGTCCAGCGAGGCGGTCGCGGCCTGGGAGGCGGCCACCCGCTGGGGCATCGTCGCGAAGGACGCCGACCTGACGGCGTACGGTGTCACCCACTACGCGCTGGAGGCGGCGACCGCAAAGATGTACTGGCTCGGCGAGAATCTGGAACGCCCGGCCGGCTACCGGCACACCGTGGCCGGGATCGTGTGGGACGCCAAGGTCGACTACGCCACCTGGTTCGATCCCAAGCCGGAGTCGATCATGGGGATCCAGCTGTTGCCCCTCACCTTCGGCTCGCTCTACCGGGGCGATCCGAGGCAGGCGGCAGCCCGCTCGGCCGAACTGGCGCGCGAGGTGGGCGGCGCACCGCGGGTCTGGGGCGATCTGTTCGCGGCCGATCTCGCGGTTGCCGATCCCGCGACGGCCCGCAAGCGGCTCACGGCGACGCTACCGCGCGAGGACAGCACCAGCCGCGCGATGGTGCGGTACTGGGTGGAGATGCTGGCCGCGTACGGTCCGCCGCAGCCGGCCGTGGTGGCGGACGGTCCGTACGGCCTGGCCTTCGGCAGCGCCGATCATCCTCGGCTGCTCGCCGTCAACCCGACGGACGAGCAGGTGACCGTGACGTTCCGGACGAAGGGCACGATCACCGCGACTGTGGTCGTGGACCCGGGCCAGAGCGTCGTCCGGCGCCCCTGAGCCCGGCACCCGCGGACGGCTCGGCGACCTGTCCGATTGTCCGTGGGCATCAGGCAGCCACCGCCGGTCTCGAAGGTTGTGAACCCGAGATCGGCGGTGGCGCTGTCGCTTCGCGCCGTACGGGGACTTGGGCCTTCTCGCGGTGCGGCACAGCCCGCATGAGGCAGGCATGAGTCGCCGGTGGCCGGGTAGGCGAGGGCCATGCGAAACGACTATCCCCGGCCGGTGTCGGATCCGGAGGCCGAAGGGCTGCCGGACACGGCCGACGACGACTCCACCGCGTACGACGATGTCCGGAGCGGGCGATGGGCGGACGGCCCGGACCCGGCGGCGCTGCCCGCCGACCGGCCACTGGCGCTCGACCGGTTCGGCACGACGGCGCGGGAGCAGCGGGCCGGCGAGTCGCTCGACGACCGGCTCGCGCAGGAGGAACCGGACATACAGCCGGAGGATGCGACGCAGCCACCCGAGGTCCGGGAAGACGACGCGATCGACGGGCAGAGCGCGGCCCGGGCCCAGCTGGACGCCGACGTCAACGGCGAGAGCCCCACCTCCGACCCCGGCTCCAAGGTATCGATCTACGACTTCGGCCGGCTGGACGGCACCACACCGGAGCCGGTCGGCCGGCTGGTCGAGGCGGACGAGGGCGACGGCTACGACACCGAGGCGGACAGCGTCGCGTACGACGCCGGAGCCGCCGGCGGCGGTCCCAGCGCCGAGGAGCTGGCCGTCCACGAGACCGACGCACCCGACTACCACTGAGCCCGCCCGAACGGCGAGATCCCGCCGACCCCGCGGTGGGCGGCAGCGCGACCGATCAGCCATCGTACGGAAAGGACATGTCGTGACCCAGGACCAGTACGGCAAGCAGGACCCGCAGGACCAGTACAGCGCGCCGCAGGAGCAGGAGAGCGAGCAGATTCCGCACCCCGGGATCACCGGCCAGATGGACGACGAACCCGACCACGGTGAGGACAGCTACCGCGGCAGTGGCCGGCTGTCCGGCAAGAAGGCCATCGTCACCGGCGGTGACTCCGGCATCGGGCGGGCGGTCGCCATCGCCTTCGCCCGCGAAGGAGCCGACGTGCTCATCGCCTATCTGCCCGAGGAGGAGGCGGACGCCCGTGACACCGCCCAACTGGTGGAGAAGGCGGGACGCAGGGCGGTCACGGTCCCCGGCGACATCCGCGACGAGGCGCACTGCGCCGCCGTCGTCGAGCGGGCGGTCGGCGAGCTCGGCGGCCTGGACATCCTGGTGAACAACGCGGCGTACCAGATGGCACAGCCGGGGGGAATCACCGACATCAGCACGGAGCAGTTCGACCGGGTCATGAAGACCAACCTGTACGCGATGTTCTGGCTGAGCCGAGCCGCCGTGCCGCACATGAAGCCGGGTTCCACGATCATCAACACGGCGTCGATCCAGGCGTACCAGTCCTCGCCGGAGCTGCTCGACTATGCCACGACGAAGGCGGGGATCGTCGCCTTCACCAAGGCTCTCGGCGCGGGGCTGGCCGAGAAGGGCATCCGCGTCAACTCGGTGGCGCCGGGACCGATCTGGACGCCGCTCATCCCGGCCACGATGCCGGACCAGAAGGTGGAGTCGTTCGGCGAGCAGACGCCGCTCGGCCGCGCCGGCCAGCCGGCCGAGCTGGCACCGGCCTATGTCTTCTTCGCCTCGCAGGAGTCCAGCTACGTCACCGGCGAGGTGCTCGGTGTGACAGGCGGCCAGCCCCTGTCCTGACCCCACTGCGTAACGGCGGGGCATACCCCGCCCCGCCGTTACCCGGAGCTCAGGCCCCGCTCGCTGCCATCCTTGATCTTGCGGTCGTCGCGGAGCTGGAGGAACGGCTCATCGGACGGGTCCTGACCGGCGGCGATGGCGCGGCCCCGTTCGAGCTCGGCGTCGAACTCGGCGCCGAGCAGAATGGCGATGTTGCTGATCCACATCCAGACCAGGAAGGCGATGACGCCACCCAGGGTGCCGTACGTCTTGTTGTAGTTGGCGAAGTTCGCCAGGTAGATCGCGAAGGCGGCGGAGGCGATCAGCCACAGCACGACGGCGAGGATGCCGCCGGGGCTGACCCACCGGAAGCCGCCGGTCCTGGCGTTCGGCGAGGCCCAGTACAGGATGGCGAACATGAGGCTGACCAGAATCACCAGGACGGGCCACTTGGCGATGTTCCAGGTCAGTACCGCGACGGAGCCGAGGCCGATCTTCTCACCGACGATCTCGGCGAGATCGCCGGTGAAGACCACGATGGCGGCCGAGATGACGAGCATGACGCCGACGACGGCGGTGACACCGACGCGGATGGGCAGGGTCTTCCAGATCGGCCGGCCCTCCGGAACGTCATAGACGGCGTTGGACGCCCGCATGAAGGCCGCGATGTACCCCGACGCGGACCAGAACGCGACGACGAGACCGACGATCGCGGCGATCCCCGCTGCGCCGGGGTCCTTGACCTGACCCAGGACGGTGTTGACCAGACTCTGCAACTGCTGGCTCGGGGCGAGCTCCTCAACGGCGTCCTGGACGGTCTTCTGACCGTTGCTGCTGAGCATGCCGAGCAGCGACACGAGCACCAGCAGCCCCGGAAAGATGGACAGCACGCCGTAGTAGGTCAGCGCGGCGGCCCAGTCGGAGATGTTGTCCTGCGAGAACTCCTTGACGGTGCGTTTCAGCGCCGCGAACACTCCCCCGGCTCTGAGCTGTGCCGGGTTGTCGGGGCCCGCGTCGGGTGACACCGCGGACAGGTCGGCGGACTTGTCCTCTCCGGTCTTCGTGGTGGCGGCCGCGGCGACGTCGAAGTCGTCGGCCTTGCGGTGGGAGTTCATGCCGGCTCCTCCAGGCATCCGGACGGTCGGTGACAACCGAGGTTCGACCGCTGCTTCCCCCACCAGCGGGCTTCTAACCGGTTTTCAACCAGCTCACTTGTCCTCGACATACCTGGCGCCGCCGTCGGACTCGCTGCTGAACGGCCGGGCGCCGCCCTCGGGTGGCCCGGCCTCGCTCTGCGCACCGGCCGCGAGCTCGGGGAACTTGGCGTCGAAGGCCGGCCGCTCCGACCGGATGCGCGGAATGCGGTCGAAGTTGCGCAGCGGCGGCGGGCAGCTGGTGGCCCACTCCAGGGAGTTGCCGTGGCCCCAGGGATCGTCGGCGGTGACGAGCGGCCCGACCCGGTACGACTTCCACACGTTGTAGAGGAACGGCAGGGTGGAGGCGCCGAGAATGAACGAGCCGACGGTGGAAATGGTGTTGAGCGTGGTGAAGCCGTCCGAGGGCAGGTAGTCGGCGTAGCGGCGGGCCATGCCCTCGGCGCCGAGCCAGTGCTGGACGAGGAAGGTGGTGTGGAAGCCGACGAAGGTCAGCCAGAAATGCACCTTGCCGAGGCGGTCGTCGAGCATCCGGCCGGTCATCTTGGGGAACCAGAAATAGATGCCGGCGAAGACGGCGAACACGATCGTGCCGAAGAGCACGTAGTGGAAATGCGCGACGACGAAGTACGAGTCGTGCACGTGGAAGTCGAGCGGCGGGCTGGCCAGCAGCACGCCGGTGAGGCCGCCGAGCAGGAACGTGACCATGAAGCCGAGGGAGAACATCATCGGGGTCTCGAAGCTGAGCCGCCCGCGCCACATCGTGCCGATCCACACGAAGAACTTCATTCCGGTCGGCACGGCGATCAGGAAGCTCAGGAAACTGAAGAACGGCAACAGCACCTGGCCGGTCGCGAACATGTGATGCGCCCACACGCTGAACGACAACATGCCGATCAGCAGCGTCGCGGCGACCAGCCCCTTGTAGCCGAAGACCGGCTTGCGGCTGAACACCGGAATGACCTCGGTGATGATGCCGAAGAAGGGCAGCGCGACGACGTACACCTCGGGATGGCCGAAGAACCAGAACAGGTGCTGCCACAGCATCGGGCCGCCGGTGGACGGTTCGAAGACGTGCGCGCCGAGGATCCGGTCGGCACCGAGCGCCAGGAGCGCGGCCGCCAGGAACGGGAAGATCGCCAACACCAGGATCATCGTGACCAGGATGTTCCACGTGAAGACCGGCATCCGGAACATCGTCATGCCCGGCGCACGCAGGGTGACGATGGTGGTGACCATGTTGACCGCGCCGAGGATCGTGCCCAGGCCCGACAGGACCAGCCCGACCACCCACATGTTCCCGCCCAACCCGGGCGAGTGCTGCTGGTCGCTGAGCGGCGCATAGGCGGTCCAGCCGAAGTCCGCCGCGCCGGTGGGGGTGAAGAAGGCGCCGACGGCGATGGTCCCGCCGAACAGATACAGCCAGTACGCGAACGCGTTGAGCCGCGGGAACGCCACGTCCGGGGCGCCGATCTGCAGCGGGATGATGTAGTTCGCGAAGGCGAACACGATCGGGGTCGCGAACAGCAGCAGCATGATCGTGCCGTGCATGGTGAACAGCTGGTTGTACTGCTCGGGCGAGAGGAACTGCATGCCGGGGCGGGCCAGCTCGCCCCGCATCAGCAGGGCCATCAGGCCGCCGGCCATGAAGAAGACGAACGACGTGGTCAGGTACATCAGGCCGATCTGCTTCGCATCGGTGGTCCGCAGGATTCGGGCGAGCGCGGAACCGCGCACCTGACGTCGCACCGGCCAGGGCCGGGTCTGTACCGGGCGAGGCGTGACCGCTGTCATCGTGACCTCCGCAGGCGTCATGGCAGGCGCGGGGCTACCGCCATACCTGTGCCGAGTTCCGTGCCGGAGGCGTCTTAAACCTCATCGATGCCGTCCGCGCCGGGAAAATCTCGCAGCGGACGTCTTGACGGCGGTGGAGCCGAGTTGTTAGCTGCATGGAGAGCGCTCTCTTTCCCCATCCGCAGCGTTGCCGGCACACCCCGGTGCCGGCATCGAGTGAGGCACCCGGCCCATCCCCAGGCCGAGGCACAGCCCAGCCCGGCACGCCACGCGCATCGTCCGGCGTACGGGTTCCGCATGTCCTCCGCCCCTGGCCGCGGGTGTATCCCCCGTTCGCAAGGGAGAACCATGCGAATCAACGACAGCCGGCGGCGTACCTGGATGGCCGCCGCCACCGCCGCGACCACCGCCGGCCTGCTCGCGGTGACCGCCGCGGCCCACGCCGGCGAGCCCACCACCGTCACACCGGCCGCGGCGGCAGCAGCCGCGGTCGATGCTCCCCCGGCAGGCTTCACGACAACGTGGAGCGACGACTTCACCGGCGCCGCGAACACCGGCGTGAACACCGGCACCTGGAAGTACGACACCGGCCCGGGCAGCACCTTCGGCACGGGCGAGATCGAGACCATGACCAGCAGCACCGCGAACGTCTTCCAGGACGGCGCGGGCCACCTGGTCCTGCGGGCCCTGCACAGCGGCACCGCCCCGCGATCGGGCTGGGCCTCCGGGCGCATCGAGACCCAGGCCGCCACCTTCGGCGCCGCACCCGGCGGCGTCGTCCGGATGGAGTCGCGCCTGCAGCAGCCCAACGTCACCACCGCCAACGGCGCCGGATACTGGCCGGCGTTCTGGATGCTGGGCGCGCCGCTGCGCTCGGGGGTGACCTGGCCGAAGAGCGGCGAGGTCGACATCCTCGAGGACATCAACGGGCGCAGCTCGCTCTTCGGGACCCTGCACTGCGGCGTCAATCCGGGCGGTCCCTGCAACGAGTCCACCGGGCTCGGCAGCGGCGAGCGCGCCTGCTCCGGCTGCCAGACCGGCTTCCACAACTACGCGGTCGAGATCGACCGGTCGAAGTCGCCGGAGGAGATCCGCTGGTACCTCGACGGCGCCAACTACTTCACCCTGCCGGCCAACCGCGTCGACGCCACCACCTGGGCCAACGCGGTGGACCACCCGTTCTTCATCATCTATGACCTGGCCATGGGCGGCGGCTTCCCGGACGCCTTCGGCGGCGGGCCCAACGCCTCGACGATCTCCGGCGGGCAGCTGACCGTCGACTGGGTCGCCGTCTACAACAAGGGCCCCGGCGGCACCACGCCGCCGCCGACCGGCACCAATCTGTCCCAGGGCAGGCCGACCACCGCGTCGTCGACCGAGAACGCCGGCACGCCGGCCTCGGCGGCGACCGACGGCAACACCGGCACCCGCTGGTCGAGCGCGTTCAGCGACCCGCAGTGGGTGCGCGTCGATCTCGGCGCCACGCACGCGATCTCCCAGGTGGTGCTGAACTGGGAGGCGGCGTACGCCAGGGCCTTCCAGATCCAGACCTCCAACGACGGTACGAACTGGACGACGATCTCGTCGACGACGACCGGCACGGGCGGCAACCAGACGCTCGCCGTGTCCGGGTCGGGGAGGTACGTCCGGATGAACGGCACACAGCGGGCCACCCAGTACGGCTACTCGCTGTGGGAGTTCCAGGTCTACGGCTCCTGACCGATCGGGTGGCGCTCGGCTCGCGGGCGCCACCCTAGTCGTCGGCGGGCTCCCGGGTGGGACTCAACTTCGAGTGGTGGCGGCCGTACGCGAAGTAGATGATCATGCCGATGATGAACCACACCGCGAAGCGCAGCCAGGTGGTCGGGGTGAGGAACGTGATCAGCCAGATCGAGAAGATCACGCCGAGGGCCGGTATCACCGGCATGCCCGGCAGCCGGA
>NZ_JBEZXZ010000168.1:0-19416 GCF_040638275.1 Actinoplanes sp. NPDC026623
GCCGCGCCCGTCGCCGCGGCGACGGTCAGCAGCCCGCACACCACGCCGAGGCTGGTGTGCTCGCGCAGGTGGTCGAGGGCGCGGGCCGCGGCGAGCGCCGCGCCGCGCACGTCGACGACGGTGCCGCGGCCCGGCAGCACCGCGAACGCGGTGATCGCGCACCACAGCAGGCCGGGCAGGAGGGCGCGGGTCAGCCACCGGTCGGACAACCGCCGGCCCACCTCACCGAGCAGCGCATCGATCACGGCATCCTCCGTCGGCCTCGCACCGTCATGGCCCGCACCGTCATGGCCCGCACCGTCATGGCCCGTACCGTCATGCGCCGGACCGGAATGTCATCGGCGCCGCGGTGAGCGAGCAGACCGGAACCCGGCCGCGGTCGTCGCGGTGGCCCCGGCGCACGCAGCGGGTCTGCGGACACCGGTAGTCGCCGTCGAGGATCACCTCGGCCAGGCCGGCCAGGTGTGCGTTCTCGACGCCCGGCGTTCCCGGCGCGGAACCGGGCTCCGACGTCCAGGCCGGCCCGCGCCGGCTCTCCTCCTCGGTCAGCAGGCCGAGCCGCCTGCACACCTCCACCACGGGCCGGCCGGCGGCGATCTCGCCGACCATCTCGTCCAGCTCGTCGGACCACAGCCCGGCCTCCGCCCGCTCGCGCAGGGTGGGCAGGGCCGCGCACAGCGTCGCCAGCAGCAGCCGGTCCCGGCCGTCGGGCAGAACCTCCATCTTGGACCCCTCCCGTCGGCCGCTTCCGAGTGGCTTGACGCCCCGGCCGTCCTCGAATGTACTGAACCGGTGCCTCTTGCGGGGGATGCCGCCGATCCGTCCGCGCGGGTGCGCGAGCTGGTGGAGGCCTTCGACAGCCACGGCGACGAGTCCGCCCTGATCGAGGCGGAGCGGCTGCTGCGCGCCCAGGCCGCCGGGCAGTATCGGGCGGAGACCCTTGTGGATCTCTCCCAGGTGCTGGCGCTGCGCGGCCGCGCGTCCGGTGCGGCGGGGTTCCTCGACGCGGCGACGTCCTACGCCGAGGCGGCGGCCGCGGCGACCCCGGCCGGCGCTCCGATGTGGCCGTTCATGCAGGCACAGCTCTCGTGGGTGGCGAGCACGCGGTATGAGGCGGGCCATCGGGCGCCCGACCTGTCGGCGGCGATGCGGTACGCGACGGCGGCCATCGACGCCGTCGACCCGGCCGACCCCGCCCGGGTCGAGGTGCTGGTGAAGTGCGCTCCCGCGTACCAGCTCAGCTTCGAGAGGTTCGGCCGGCTGGCGGACATCGACACGGCGGTCCGGCTCGGCCGGCTGATCGGGCGCTCCAATGATCCAGACGACGTCTTCGCCGCCCGGGAATGCCTGGCGGCCGCACTGACCCATCGCTTCGCCCGCACCGGCGACCAGGCCGACATCGACGAGGCGATCGTGCACTGCCGCGAGGGCCTGGCGATCGTCGCCAGCCCGCACGCCAGCTGGATCCGGCTCAACGGCATCCTGTCCTTCGCGTTGATGCAACGCGGTTACCGCGGGGACGGCCCGGAATCGGACCGGCCGGAGGCGATCAGGATCAGCCGGGAGCTCGTCGCGGCGCTGCCGAGGGACGACCGGCTGCGCCGGCAGTTCTCGCAGGTGCTCGCCAATCACGCGGTGGTGCTGTTCATCGGCGCCCTCGACGCGGAGTCGGCGGACGAGATGGACGAGGCGGTCCGCTACGCCCGGGAGGCGGTCGAGACGGTCAGCGGCGGCGAGCGCCAGGCCCGCCACCTCGCCAACCTCGCCAATCTGCTGCTCTTCCAGGCCCGCCTGGGCAGCGACCCGGCGGGCGTGCGCCGGGCCGTCGACATCGGCAGGGCCGCCGTGGCCGAGCTTTCGCCGGGCAACCCGGACCGGGCCCGGGCGCTGAGCATCCTCGGCTCGGCGCTGCGGATCCGGCACCTGATCGACCGGGACCCGGCCGACCTGGACGCGGCGGTCGGCCTGTGGCGTTCGGCGGCCGGTTCCGCGGTCGGCCCGATCGAGATCCGGATGACCGCCGCCCGGAACTGGGCCCTCGCCGCCGCCGAGGAGCGCGACAGCGGGCTGGCGCTCGAGGCCTACAGCACGGCGGTGGGGCTGCTGCCGCTGCTGGCCTGGCGTGGCCTGGACCGCTCGGTGCAGGAGAAGCGGCTGGCCTCCGCCGCGGGCCTGGCCGGCGACGCGGCCGCCTGGGCGCTCGCCGCCGGACATCCCGAGCGCGCGGTGGAGCTGCTGGAGCAGGGCCGCCAGGTGCTCTGGTCGCAGGCCCTGCAGACGCGCAGCGACCTGTCCGCGCTGGCCGCGGTGGCGCCGAAGCTGGCGGCCGACCTCGACGAGATCCGCCGGGACCTGGACGGCACCGGGGCGTCGCTGACCATGGCGGACCCCGCAGCGGCGGGCGCCTCGGGCGGCTGGGGGCTGGGGTTCGACCTGCTGGACGCGGCCGTCGGCGACCCGGTCCGGCCGGGCGCCGGGGACTCGGGACGCCGGAGGCGGCTGGCGGAACGCTGGGAGGCGCTGCTCGCCGAGGCCCGCCGGCACCCCGGTTTCGCCGGCTTCCTGAGTCCGCCGACGTTCGGCACCCTCCGGCAGGCGGCGCGCGGCGGGGCGGTGATCCTGGTCAACACGTCGAGGTGGCGAAGCGACGCGCTCATCGTGACCGAGGGCGGCGTTCGGCAGGTCCCCCTGCCCTGGCTGGCGCACGACGCCGCGCAGCGTCGTGCCGCCGCGCTGCTCGCGGCGCAGCGGGAGGTGGAGGCAGGCCGCGGATCGGTCGCCCGGGCGGCGTTCCGCCAGACGCTGATCTCGATCCAGCGCTGGCTGTGGGACACCGTGGCGGAGCCGGTGTGCGCGGCGTTGGACGAGATCGCCGACACCGGCCCGGACCGGCGGCACCGGGTCTGGTGGTGCCCGGCCGGGCCGCTGACGATGCTGCCCCTGCACGCGGCCGGGCGGTTCGGTGCGGCGAGGCCGCTCGCCGAGCGGCGCCGGCTCTCGGTCGCGGCCCGCTGCGTGTCGTCATACACCCCGAGCCTGTCGGCGCTGCTCCGCGCCAGGTCCGGGCCGGCGCCGCCGCGGCCGCCGCGGGCGTTCGCGGTGGGCGTCGGGAATCTGCCCGGGCAGCCGCCGCTGCCGGCGGTGAGCGACGAGTTGCGCGCGGTCAGCTCGCACGTGCCCGGCATCCGGATCCTGGCCGGGGCGAGCGCCACCACCCAGGCGGTGCTGGCGGCACTCGAGCAGCACAGCTGGGCGCACCTCGCCTGCCACGGCGAGCAGGACTTCGAGCACCCCAGCACCGGCGCGCTGCGGCTGACCGACGGCCGGCTCAGCGTGCTGGACCTGGTCGCCCGGCTCGGCACGGCCTCCCGTACGCGGGCCGCCGGGGTGTCCGACCTGGCGTACCTCTCCGCCTGCCGGACCGCGGCCGGTGGCCGGGACCTGCCGGACGAGACGATCCACCTCACCGCGGCGCTGCAACTGGCCGGCTTCCGGCACGTCATCGGCAGCCAGTGGGCGGTCACGGACACGGTGGCGGCCCAGGTGGCCGCCGACGTCTACGCGAGCCTCGCGGCCGGCGGCGGGCCGGACTCCGGCTCCGCCGCCCAGGCGCTGGACGAGGCGCTCGGCCGGGTTCGGCGCAGCCATCCGGACCGGCCCGACCTGTGGGCCGCGCTGATCCACACCGGTCCCTGAGGGCGGGAACCTACTCGTTGTCCGAGCGGTAGCCGAGGTTGGGCGCGAGCCACTTCTCCGCCTCGGCGACGGTCCAGCCCTTGCGCCCGGCGTACTCCTCGACCTGGTCGCGGCCGATCTGGCCGACGACGAAGTACTGAGACTGCGGGTGCGAGAAGTAGAGGCCGCTGACGGCGGCTCCGGGCCACATCGCCATGCTCTCGGTCAGCTCGATGCCGGTGTTGGCCTGCACGTCGAGCAGCTGCCAGATCGTCTGCTTCTCGGTGTGCTCCGGGCAAGCCGGGTAGCCCGGCGCGGGCCGGATGCCGACGTACTTCTCCTTGATGAGCTCGGCGTTGTCGAGCTTCTCGTCGGGCTGGTATGCCCAGAACTCGGTGCGGACCCGCTCGTGCATCCGCTCGGCGAACGCCTCGGCCAGCCGGTCGGCGAGCGACTCCAGCAGGATCGCGCTGTAGTCGTCAAGCGCCGCCTTGAACTCCTGGATCTTGTCGGCGATGCCCAGGCCGGCGGTCACCGCGAAGGCGCCGACGTAGTCCTGCAGGCCGGTCTGCCTGGGCGCGACGAAGTCGGCCAGGCTGCGGTGCGGCACGCCCGGGCGGTGCTCGCTCTGCTGACGCAGCTCCCGCAGGGTGCTCAGCACCTCGGTGCGGTCCTCGTCGGTGTAGAGCTCGATGTCGTCGTCGTTGACGGTGTTCGCGGGGAACAGCCCGATGACGCCGGCCGCGGTGATCCACTTCTCGGCGATCAGCCGGTCGAGCATCGCCTGGGCGTCATCGTAGAGCCGCCGCGCGGCCTCGCCGCTGGCCGGGTTGTTGAGGATGTCCGGGAACCGGCCCTTCATCTCCCAGGCGTTGAAGAACGGCTGCCAGTCGATGTAGTCGCGAAGCTCGCTCAGCGGGTAGTCGGTGAAGGTCTTGACGACCGGGTGCGCCGCCGGTGCGGGCCGGCCGTCCTGGTGGAGCCGGGGCGACTGCGCGGCGAGCAGGCGGGGGCGCGGGGGGCGGTAGCCGGTCCAGTCGATCGGGGTGTGGTTCGCGCGGGCCGCGGCGATCGGCAGCATCACCTTGGCGTCACTGCGGGCGGCGTACCGCTCGCGCAGCGCGTCGTAGTCGGCCTGGATGTCGGCGAGCAGGCCCGGCCGCTGCTCGTTGGAGAGCAGCGCGGCGACGACCGGCACCGAGCGCGAGGCGTCCTTCACCCAGACGACCGGCCCGTGGTATTTCTGGTCGACCTTGACCGCCGTGTGCGCCCGTGAGGTGGTGGCGCCGCCGATCAGCAGCGGGATCTCCAGCCCCCGGCGCTCCATCTCGGTCGCGAAGTTGACCATTTCCTCGAGCGAGGGGGTGATCAGCCCGGAGAGCCCGATGATGTCGGCGCCGTGCTCCTTGGCCGCGTCGAGGATCTTCTCGGCGGGCACCATCACCCCGAGGTCGATGACGTCGTAGTTGTTGCACTGCAGGACCACGCCGACGATGTTCTTGCCGATGTCGTGCACGTCGCCCTTGACCGTCGCCATGACGATGATGCCGTTGCTGCGGCTCGCCTCGTCGGGCGACTTGGTGGCCTCGATGTAGGGGATCAGGTAGGCGACGGCCTTCTTCATCACCCGGGCGGACTTGACCACCTGCGGCAGGAACATCTTGCCCTCGCCGAACAGGTCGCCGACGACGTTCATCCCGGCCATCAGCGGACCCTCGATGACCTCGATCGGCTGGCCGCCGCGGGACTCGATGAGCGCGCGCAGCTCCTCGGTGTCGGCCTCGGCGTAGTCGTCGATGCCCTTGACCAGCGCGTGGGTGATCCGCTCCTCGATGGGCAGGGCACGCCAGGCGTCGTTGACCGCCTCGGCCTTCTTGCCGTCGCCGGCGAACTCGGTGGCGATCTGCAGCAGCCGCTCGGCGGCGTCGGGGCGGCGGTTGAGCACCACGTCCTCGATGCGCTCGCGCAGCACCGGGTCGACCTGGTCGTAGACGACCAGGGCGCCGGCGTTGACGATGCCCATGTCCATGCCGGCGGCGATCGCGTGGTAGAGGAAGACGGCGTGGATGGCCTCGCGGACCGCGTTGTTGCCGCGGAACGAGAAGGACACGTTCGACACGCCGCCGGAGACCAGCGCGCCGGGCAGGTTCTGCTTGATCCAGCGGGTGCCCTCGATGAAGTCGACGCCGTAGTTCGCGTGCTCCTCGATGCCCGTCGCCACCGCGAAGATGTTCGGGTCGAAGATGATGTCCTCGGCGGGGAAGCCCACCTCGTCGACCAGGATCCGGTACGCCCGCTCGCAGATGCTCTTGCGGCGTTCGAGGTTGTCGGCCTGGCCCTGCTCGTCGAAGGCCATCACGACGACGGCGGCGCCGTACTTGCGGCACAGCCGGGCCTGGGCGCGGAACTTCTCCTCGCCCTCCTTCATCGAGATGGAGTTGACGATCGGCTTGCCCTGCACGCAGCGCAGCCCGGCCTCGATGACCTCGAACTTCGACGAGTCGATCATCAGCGGGACGCGGCTGATGTCCGGCTCGCCGGCGATGAGCTTGACGAAGCGGTCCATCGCGGCGACGCCGTCGATCATGCCCTCGTCCATGTTGATGTCGATGACCTGCGCGCCGTTCTCGACCTGCTGGCGGGCCACGGACAGGGCGGCGGGGTAGTTGCCGTCGCGGATGAGGTTGCGGAACCTCGCCGAGCCGGTGATGTTCGTGCGTTCCCCGACGTTGACGAACAGCGACTCCGGCACGACGGTGAGCGGCTCGAGGCCGGAGAGCCGCAGTGCGGGGGTGGCGCTGACCGGCACCCGCGGCGGCAGGCCGTCGACGACGCCGGCCATCGCCGCGATGTGCTCCGGCGTCGTGCCGCAGCAGCCGCCGAGGACGTTGACCAGCCCGCTCTGCGCGAACTCGCGGACGATCGACGCGGTCTGGTCCGGCACCTCGTCGTACTCGCCGAACTGGTTGGGCAGGCCCGCGTTGGGATAGCAGGACACGAAGCAGTCCGCGAGGCGCGACACCTCGGCCAGGTAGGGCCGCATCTCGCTCGCGCCGAGCGCGCAGTTGAGCCCGACGAGCAGGGGCTTCGCGTGCCGCACCGAGTGCCAGAACGCCTCGGTGACCTGGCCGGACAGGGTGCGCCCGGACGCGTCGGTGATGGTGCCGGAGATCATTACCGGCCAGCGCCGGCCGCGCTCCTCGAACAGCGTCTCGAGCGCGAAGATCGCGGCCTTCGCGTTCAGGGTGTCGAAGATCGTCTCGATCATCAGGATGTCGGCGCCGCCGTCGACCAGGCCGTTGGCCTGCTCGAGGTAGGCGTCGGCCAGTTCCGTGTACGTGACGTTGCGGGCACCGGGGTCGTTGACGTCCGGCGAGATCGAGGCCGTGCGGTTGGTCGGGCCCAGCGCGCCGACCACGAAGCGCGGCCTGCCCGGGTCGGCGGCCGTGGCGTCGTCGCACTCGGCGCGGGCCAGCCGGGCGGCCTCGAAGTTGATCTCGTACGCGATCTCCTCCATGCCGTAGTCGGCGAGCGAGATCCGCTGGGCATTGAAGGTGTTCGTCTCGATCAGGTCTGAGCCGGCCCGCAGGTAGTCGCGGTGGATCGCGCTGATCGCCGCGGGCTGGGTGAGCGTCAGCAGGTCGTTGTTGCCCTTGACGTCGCTGGGCCAGTCCGCGAAGCGCTCGCCGCGGTAGTCCTCTTCGCTGAAGCCGTGCCGCTGGATCATCGTGCCCATGGCGCCGTCGAGTACGAGGATCCGCGACCGCAAAAGCTCGGTCAGCTCCGGGGTCGCATCGGGGCGCAGGGACGACTCAGACACGAGGCTCCTCAGTAAGACAGGCGGTACGCGGTCGGTCGGCCCACCTGCCGGCGCGGGGTGCCGCGGCCGGCAGTTCAGGGCATCACGGCAGTCTGTCAGCTTGCGCCGCCAAACCGCCAACGAGGTTGCGCGGCGTTTTCTGTGGCGTGAAGCACCTTGCTCTGTGTCACGGGCCACCCCGCCCGGACCCGCGACTACTTTATTGACATCAATCGAATTGATGAACGACAATGCGTGCGGGCGTTCTATGGGAGCGCTCCCAGGCCCGTGAGGAGACCGCCATGCGACGGCGACCGACCGCGTTCATCATCGTCGCCACCGCGCTGCTCCTCGGCCTCGCCGGCTGGCTGCTCGCGCCCGCCGCGCAGGCCGCGGCCGGCGACGGCTCCCCGAGCGACCCGAACATCGCGTTCCACGGCCGCTGGGACTTCGCGGACCCCGCGGCACCCGTTCCGCACTTCGCCGGCGCCTACCTCGTCACGGGCTTCACCGGGACCCGGGTGGCGCTCAGGCAGCGCTCCGCCATCGACCTCTACTACAGCATCGACGGCGGCGCCGACGTCTACCTGCAGAACGTGAGCGGCACGGTCAACCTCACGCCGACCGCGCTGCGCGCCGGCAATCACACCTTGCGCGTGTCCTACCGGGTGGTCGCCGGCTCCTACCACGGCGACGCCGTCTTCCGGGGCCTCACCCTCGACAGCGGCGCCACCACGATCGCCGCGCCCCGCCCGGCCAAGCTGATCGAGTTCATCGGCGACTCGATAACCGTCGGCACCACCTCGTCCAAGAACGCCCTGACCGCGTACGGGTGGCTCACCGGCGAGCGGCTCGGCGCCGCCCACACCCAGATCGCCGAGGGCGGAGCCTGCCTGGTCAGCGCCGCCGACGGCTGCACCGGCATGGCGGACCGGTTCCTTCGCAACAACACGGCCGCCGGCTCGCCGCTGTGGGACTTCACCCGCTACCAGGCCGACGCCGTCGTCATCAACCTCGGCACCAACGACGTCGGGCACGGCGTCAGCAGCACCACGTTCCAGAGCGTGTACACCCAGTTGCTGCGCGACATCCGCGGCAAGTACCCGCGGGCCGCGATCCTGGCCCTGCAGACCTTCACCAAGCGGTACGCCGCACAGACGCAGGCCGCCGTGCAGGCCGTCACCGCCGCGGGCGACCGCAACACCTACTTCGTAGCCACCGACGGCTGGCTGCCCGCCGACGGCCTGAGCGACAGCGTGCACCCCAACGACGTCGGCCACGCGGCGATCGCCACGAGACTCACCCCGATCATCACCGAGAAGACCGGCACGACCACGACGCCGTCGGCGACCCCCTCGGCGCCCGGCGGGTCCGCCTGCGCGGTCACGTACACCAGGACCAGCGACTGGGGCACCGGCGCCCAGTTCGACGTCACGATCCGCAACACCTCGGCGGCGGCGGTCGACGGCTGGACGCTGACCTGGACCCTCCCCGGCACCCAGCGGATCGGCCAGTCCTGGAACGCGACCACCAGCCAGTCCGGCGCCGGCGCCGAGGCGGTCAACGTCGCCTGGAACGCCCAGATCCCCGCGGCCGGTTCCACCGCCTTCGGGTTCATCGCCGACAGCAATCTGACCGGGGCGGCCGGGTTCGCCCTCAACGGCACCGCCTGCACGGCCGCCGCCTGAACGGCTATCCGGAGGCCGGCCCGGCCAGGGCGTCGCGGTCGGTGATGACGAGCCGCCGGTACCCGGTGTCCACCCGGCCCTCCCGCCGGAGGGCGGCGAGCGCGCGCTGCACCGTGGGCAGCGCCGCGCCGATCATGCTGGCCAGCTCGCCCTGGGTGAGCGGCACGAGCAGCTCGGTTCCCTGCGGCGACGGCCGCCCGCAGATCTCCGCGAGGTCGGTGAGCAGGCGGGCCAGCCGGACCTCGACGGGGTAGGCGGCGTCCGCCCGGCGGCGGTTCGACCAGGCCAGCCGGTGGCCGAGCACCCCGGTCATCTCGGCCGCCGCGGCGCTGTGCGTCGCGATGAAGCGCTGGAACACCGGGCCGGCGATGGTCACCAGCGAGACGCGCCCGCTCGCCTCGACGGTGGCGTTGCGGGGAGCGCCGCCCAGCCCGGCGAGCTCGCCGATCACGTCGCCCGGGCCGCGCACCGCCATCAGCGCCTTGTGCCCCTGCGAGGTCAGCATGGACACCTTGCAGTAGCCGGCCATGATCACTTCGACCTGGGTATCCGTATCGCCCTCCCGGAGGATGTACCGGCCGGTCTCGACGGACCGGGCCTGGCCCAGCGAGATCAGCTCCACCGTCGCGGCGGGATCGAGCCCGGCGAGCAGGCTCCGCGGCGTCCATTGCTGAGCGGCCCGGCGCGGGGGGTCGGTCACACCGGGAGCCTAACCGCGGGCCCGACGCCCGGCGACCCGAGCGCGGTCCGTCAGAACCCGGTCGGCGGGCGGCCTGCCGTCCTGCCCACGACCGAGGGGACCGATCGCCCGTGCCACGGCTGTATGCGCTTCTCGTCGGCATCGACCGCTACCTGGCGGTGCGGCCCGAGCTGCGGGGCTGCTCGAACGACGTCGATCTGGCCGCGCGCCTGCTGCGGGAGCGGACGGGCGGGGCGGATCCGGCCCCCGTCGTGTTGCGCAACGAACAGGCAACCCGAGCCGCGGTGATCTCCGCGTTCCGCGACCACCTCGGGCGGGCTCGGGCGGGCGACACCGCGCTCCTCTGGTTCAGCGGGCACGGTTCGACGGCCCCCCTGCCCAAGGAGATCTGGTACGCGGAGGAGTCGGGCTCGTGCCAGACCCTGGTCTGTCACGACAGCCGTACCGGCGACGTGCCCGACCTGTACGACAAGGAGCTCGCGCTGCTCGTCGAGGAGGTCGTCAGCGGGGGTGCGCTGCTGGTGTCCGTGCTGGACAGCTGCCACTCGCGCAGCGGCATGCGCGGCCCGGCGCACGAGCCGCCCGCCGGGCTGCCGCCGCGACTGGCCGAGGCCCTGGACCAGCCGCCGCTGCTGACCCGGCTCCTGCCCGAGCTGGTGCGCGCCGCCGAGGATCCGGCCCGGCCGAGACCGGGCGACCGGTCGGTGCGGCACATCGCGCTCGCCGCGTGCCAGGAGCACGAGGTCGCCAACGAGGCGCGCCGCGAGGGCGTGGTGCACGGCGTGTTCAGCCACGCGATCGGCCGGGCCCTGGGCCGGATCGGGCCGGGCGGCACCTACCGTCAGGTGTGGAGCCACGCCCGGGCCCTGGTCGAGGCCCGTTTCCGGCAGCAGCTGCCGGCCCTGGAGACCCCGGACCGGGACCTGGCCGATCGGGAGTTTCTCGGCGGGAGCCTGCACCGGCCGGCGGCCGGCGTGACGATGCGGCACCTCCGCCGGGACTGGGAGATCGACATGGGCACGCTGCACGGCCTGGTCTTCGTTCCCGGCGAGGAGACCCGGCTGGCGGTGCACGGCGTCCGGCCGATCCGGCAGGTCCGGGTCGTGCGGGCGGACACCCTGCGGAGCACCGTCGAGCCGGTGGGCTGGGAGCCGGACGTCAGGGCGCAGTACCGGTTGGTCCTCACCGAGGTGCCGTTCCCGCCCGTCGCCGTCGTCGTCCACGACGACCCGCTCCTCGCCGGCCGGATCACCGCCGCGGTGCGCACCGCCGGCCCGGGCGGCGGCCCGTCACCGCACGTGCGCGTCGTGCCGCGGGAGGCGGCCGCCGACGCCGACAAGCTGCTCAGATTGCGGCGTTCGGCGTCCGGGGAGCTGCGGATCACCAGCGCGGATCACGCGCCGCTGACGCCGCCGGTCGCCGACGACGACGCCGGGGTGGCCCGGACTGTCGGCGACGCCGAGCACATCGCGCGCTGGCTGCAGGTACGCACCCTCACGAACCCGAGCTCCCCGCTGGCCGATCAGATCCACCTCGAGATCGTGCCCGCCCTGCCCGGCGAGCGGACCCTGCCCGCCGGCCGGCCGGCGTTGCCCGCGGGCGAGACGGAGCTCCACTATCGCCGTACCGGCTCGCGATGGTCGCCGCCGTCCATCTTCGTGCGCGTGCGCAACACCGGTCCGCAGCGTCTGTACTGCGTGCTGCTGGACCTGACCGATCGCTTCCGGATGGACCCCGACCTCTTCGAGGGCGCCTTCGTGCGCGAGAACTGGGCGACCGTCGCGGGGCGGGGCGGGCCGATCACCATGTCGCTGCCGCCGGACCGCCCGGAGACGCCGGGCAGCTCGGTCACGGACTGGTTCATGCTGCTCGCCTCCGAGGAGGAGTTCAGCTCGGAGGCCTTCTACCTGCCCAGGCTGGGGGAGACGACCCGCTCGGCCGGCACGCCGCGGTCCGCGGGGCCGGGTCTGCGCGGCGTGCTCGGCCGCCTGGGCCTCATCGCCGCGCGCCGCGACGGCGGCATCGGTCCGGACACGGTGGCCGACTGGACGGTCAAGACCGTCGAGATCCGGACGTCCGTGCCGGGCGCGGCCGCCCGCGCCGGCTCCTCCCGTCCGTCAGATCAGCGGTGACCGGTGCGAGCGCCGCCGGGCCCGCGAAAGACGCGGCCGGGCGGCCACATGGAGGAGCAGTGCCCATGAGTGAACCCATCGATGGCTACCGCGGTCCGGTGTACCCTCCGGGTCCCTACCCGCCGGCGTCGGCGCCCCCGGCCCCGCCCGCCCAGTACCAGCAGGCCCCGTACCAGCAGGCTCCTTATCAGCAGGCCCCGTATCAGCAGGCGCCGTACCAGCGGGCCCCGTATCAGGAGGGCCGGCCGTACACCGGCGAGTACGGCTCGCTCGCGCTGCCCGCCGTGCAGCAGGACCCCGCGGCGGTGCAGCAGGTGTACCCGGCGGCGCTGCCGAACCGGCCCGGAGCCGCGGGATACCAACTGGTGTCGCCGGCCGGCCGCCTCGGCGCCGCGATGCTCGACCTGATGCTGATCATGTTCACCTTCGGCATCGGCTGGCTCATCTGGTCCGCGGTCACCTGGTCCAACGGGCAGTCGCCGGCGAAGTCGCTGCTGGGCTACGTGGTGGCGGACGCCGGCACCGGCGAGGCGTTCGGCTGGGACCGCATGGCGGTCCGCGAGTTCCTGATCCGGTTCTTGCTGTTCGGGCCGCTCGGCGCGGTCACGCTCGGCCTGTTCTCGCTGCTGGACGCCTGCATGGTCTTCGGCCCGGAACATCGCACGCTGCACGACCAGATGGCCGGCTCGGTTGTCCGGGTCGGATAGCCACGGCCCCGGATGCGGGCTCGCGGCCTGGCCGCGGGCCCGCGGGCGCCGGTCTCAGGGCGTCGTGGTGGGGGTGACGACGCCCGTGCCGGCCGGGCCGGCGGCGAGTCCGGCCACCACCATGACCGCGAACAGGATGACGCCGATCCCGCCCAGCGCGATACCCCAGGTCGAAGCCGCCCGATGGGAAGTGCGCCGAGCCCGTACCCCGAAGTAGACCGCGGCCGGGCCGGCTACCGGTGCCACGTACCAGATACAGACCGCCAGTACCCCGCAGAGCACCGCGATCGGCGGGCTGATCCGGTCGATCCGGGCGCGGGACTCGAATCGCAGCCGCTGCTCGTGCGCGATCCGCTGACGGTCCGCCTCGGCGATCTGATCGCTGGTCTGGCGCGCCGCGATCGGCGCGCTGATGATGATCACCGCGTGCTGGGCCGCCTCCGTCGCCGGCTCCGCCCGCTCGCCGGCCAGATCCCGGAACCACTGCTGCCGGCGCGCCATCTCGTCCTGTGACGCCTTGTACGCGGCCTCCGCGAAGGTGCCCTGCTGGCCCTCGAACGCGGTGACGAGCAACTGGACCAGCATCGCCTGCAGGTCCGCCGGTGACACCTGCAGGCGCCGCTGACCGAACCTGAGGCGGGCCGCCTCGACCGACCGGTGCCAGCGATCGTCCAGCAGCGCGTAGCCGTCGCACCCGGGCATGCCGTCGCAGATGGTCAGGATGCCCTCGGCGAAGACCAGCTCGAGCAGGCCGCGCCCCTGCGGGTTCATCATGGCCTCGCGGGAGAGCGCGTGCAGGTGCTCGGCATCGAGGCGCTGCCCGGCGAAGACCGGCGGCGAGTCCGGGTCGAGGGCGAGGATGACCTGCATGAGACCGCGTTCGGGCCGCTCGGAGACGCCGCCGTCCAGGGCGCGTACGGCCTCGGTCTGCTCGTTGCGGACGAGCCAGTCCCGGAAGGCGAGGTAGGGCGGGGCGCTCACGTTGCGCCCGGCCATCAGGCGACGGCCCTCGTCCCAGTTGGCGCGCAGGGCGGCGGCGAGCGCGATCGGTTCGTCGTAGCCGGTGCCGCCGAAGACGTACGTGCCGCCGCCCGCCTTGCGGGCCTTCGGCCGGGCCGGCTCGGCGACCTCGGGCGTCTCGCCGCGACGCCACATCTCGGTCTGCTCGGCGCCCCAGCGCTGCTCCGGGGCGCGGGTGAGCAGGCCCCGGCACAGCAGCTGCCACCGGGCGTCGGCGACGCCGGCCAGGTCGATGTCGTGGGTGGTCAGCTCGGACAGGATCATCGCGTCGGTCTGCCAGGTGCCGTCCGGCCGCTGGAACGGGTTCAGCCCGGTCAGCATCTCGACCATGACGATGCCGAGCGACCACCAGTCCCAGGACCGTGACGCCTGCCCGCTGATCGCCTCCGGCGGCGCGTACGCGGAGGTGCGCGACGTGGTGCCCATGTGCCGTGTCGCGGCGAGGAACTTGGTGAGCCCGAAGTCGGCGAGCACCAGGTCGAGCGGTTGCAGCGAGCGGATCAGGATGTTGCCGGGCTTGATGTCGCGGTGCACCATGCCGAGCGAGTTCGCGTACGCGATGGCGGGCGCCAGCTGGTCGAACACCTGGAGCACCTGGTCCGGGCTCCACGCGCCGGGCCGCCGTTTCGTCAGCTCCTCGAGCGAGCCCTCCGCCGCGTACTCGAGGATCTCCCAGATGTAGCCCTCGCCCTTGCCGTACTCGAGCAGGCCGACGAGGTGTTTGCGGTCCGCCCGGCACAGCCGGTCGAGCTTCTCGGTCTCCAGCGGGATGTCCTGGCGGCGGTACAGCCGCACGACCCGCTGTTCGCGGCTGAGCCGGTCGGTGACCAGCAGCACGTCCGCCTCGCCGCCGGAGCCGAGCTCGCGGTCGACGTCGAACCGCTCCGCCAGCGCCGGCGGGATGTTGACGCGCAGGTACGGGCGATCCGGTGCGACCCTGCCGCGCGGCACGCGTGCGTCGTACGTGGTCGCGGGCGCGCCGTCGCGGGTGGTGCCGGGTGCGCGGTCGCGGGTGGTGCCGGGCGCGCCGTCGCGGGTCGTCCCCGGGGCGGCGTGGCGTCCGGTGGACGGGGCGTCGAGCACTGTGCGCGGCGCGTCGTACCCTTCGTCGGTCATTGCTGAGTTCCTTCCTGCGCCGTTGATCGCGGGATGTCCGCCACCACGATGGAGATGTTGTCGCGCGCGCCCGCGTCCAGCACGGCGCGCAGCAGCCCTTCGACCGCCGCCCGCTGATCGGCCGTCTCGACCAGCTCCTTCTCGATCCGGCCGGGATCGAGCTCGTCGGTGAGCCCGTCGCTGCACAGCAGGAACCGGTCGCCGGGCTCGACCGCGGTCCGATAGACGTGCGGCTCGACCGCGGTCCGCGCCGGCCGGCCGCCCAGGGTCTGCGTCACGACGGTCGCCACCGCGGTGGCGCCGGCCGGCGGTGCGGGGGAGTCGTCCCGGGTGAGCTGGACCAGGTCGGTGCCGCGCAGCAGGAAACACCGGCTGTCGCCGACGTTGACGCAGATCGCCCGCCCCTGCGTCAGGACCAGCACGACGATGGTGGCGCCCATCCGGGACCAGCCCGGCACGTGCGCCATCTCCCGGTAGATCGCGTCGTTGGCGGCGGCGACCGTGCTCACCACCGCGTCGGGGGTGTGCAGGGACGCGGCCGCGTCGGCCACGACGGCGGCGGCCAGCCGGCTGGCCCGGCCGCCCTCGGGGTGACCGCCGAGGCCGTCCGCCACGAGCAGGGTGACCGGCCGCACGGCCGCGACGCTGAACCCGACGGGCTGGCCCTCCAGCGCGCCGGACTGGAATCCGGCGACCGCGACGGTGTCCTCGTTGCGCTCGCGTTCGCGGCCGCGATGGGTCACGGCCACGATGTCCACCCGGTTCATCGAGCTCACCGATCGTCCCCCGTCACCAGTGCCTCGAGCCTCGCCGCGAAGCGGACCCGGTCGCCGGGCCGGGCCCGCGCCGGCGTGCCCGGCTCGATGCGCTCGTCGTTGATGAAGGTGCCGTTCGTCGACTTCAGGTCCACGACGGTCAACGTGGTCCCGTCGCAGCGGATCTCGGCGTGCCGCCGCGAGATGTTGGTGTACTCGCCGAGGCGGTCCGCGATCGGCGAGTCCTCCCGGCCCACGACCAGGGGCCGGTCGGTGCCGACGGCGACCGGTCCCCAGTCGAACCGCAGCGCCATCGCCGCGGCCCGCACGCGGATCCCGCACTGCCGGCACCCGTCGGGCGGCGCCTCGCCGCCATGCCGGCAGTCCGGGTCGAGGCACGACCCGCCGCCCGGCTTCGGGGGCTCGGCGGCCGCCGGCGCCGCCTCGTCCTGCTGCGGCCTGGGCACCGGCGTCAGGAAGCAGGCCGGGCAGTAGGGCGTGGCGGCGGCCATGTCCGCCTTGCAGCCCGGGCACATCATCCGCGCCACGACGCCTCCCGGTAGCCGAGCCCGCGCCGGGCCATCGCGGCCTCCAGCGCGGCCAGATCGCCCGGAGCCGGTACGCCGATGTGGTAGACGCGCTCCCCGTCGGTGCCCAGCTGCATGCGGGTCGGCCCGGCCGGCCGGTCGATGTCGTCGTCGTAGCGCTCGTGCCCCAGCGGGGTGAGTGGCACCAGCTGCTGGTTCGCCGAGCCGCGCCAGCGGAGGCCGGGCGCCCGGTGTGCGAGGTACCGCCCCGGGATCACGGCGTCGAGCAGGCCGAGCTGCGCGGCGAACCCGGACCGCAGCGCGCCCAGCGTGCGCCCGCTGTAGCAGAGCAGGTCGACGGCGCGATCCCGGCCGGAGCGCCAGTCGTGCAGCGCCACCAGCAACTCGTGCAGGGCCTCGGGCTGGTCGAACGGTTCCCCGCCACTGATCGTGATGCCGTCGAGCGCCGCCGGCAGCGTCCGGCACCAGTCGATCACCGCACCGATGTCGACCTCGGTCGCCGGGTCGCTCGCCCAGGTGTCGCGGGCGACGCAGCCGTCGCAGCCGATGCCGCAGCCCTGCAGCCACAGCCCGGCCCGGCGGCCGAAGCCGAGGACGACCACCGGGTAGTGCGCCCGGTTCAGCTGCAGTCTCATGCCAGCTCCACCTGCCAGATCCCGTCGGTGTGCCGCAGGTCGGTGACCGTCACCCGCCGGCCGCGCAGCTCGCCGCAGCCGAACAGCTCCCGCGCCAGCGGGTTGACCAGCGCGCTCTCCAGGTGCGATCCGATGCCCCGGCCGCCCATGCCGAGATTGCGGGTGGCGTCGGCCAGCAACCGCTCGCGTACCCGCTCACCGATCACGAGATCGAGCTGGTGTTCCGTGCGCAGCCGGTCCCGGACGTGGGCGACGAGGACGTCGAAGAT
Organism: Actinoplanes sp. NPDC026623; assembly: GCF_040638275.1. NCBI lineage: Bacteria > Bacillati > Actinomycetota > Actinomycetes > Micromonosporales > Micromonosporaceae > Actinoplanes > Actinoplanes sp. NPDC026623. The sequence goes on from NZ_JBEZXZ010000168.1 coordinate 17,045, forward strand.
CTCCTCGGCGGTCGTGGGGTCGATGAAGTTGAAGACCACGATGTTGTCGCCCAGCCGGTTGAGCAGCTCGGGGCGGTTCAGGACGGTGGTGAAGTGGTGCTCGACCGCGCGGCGTACCCGCTTCTCCAGCTCCTCGCGGGTGAAGGGCGCGTGCAGCGGATCGGCCTCGGCCTGGATCGCGTACTCCTCGGCGGTGACGCCCAGGTTGGAGGTGAAGACCAGCACGGTCTCGGAGAAGTACACGGTGGAACCGCTGGCGTCGGTGAGCCGCCCGTCGTCGAGGATCTGCAGGAACTTGTCGAGGATCCGGGGGTTGGCCTTCTCGATCTCGTCGAACAGCAGGAGGCTGAAGGGGCGCTGCCGCACGGCGTTGGTGAGCTCGCCGCCGGCATCGTGGCCCACGTAGCCCGGCGGAGCGCCGATCAGCCGGTCGGCCGAGTGCTCCGCGGAGAACTCGCTCATGTCGAATCGGGTGTAGGCGCGGGCGTCACCGAAGATCTGCTGGGTGATCTCCTTGGCCAGCTCGGTCTTGCCGACGCCGGTCGGCCCGGCGAAGAAGAGCACGCCGCGGGGCCGGGAGACGTTGCCGCCGGCCTGGGCGCCGGACAGGCCCAGGACGGCCCGGACCAGGATGTCGACCGAGCGCTGGATCGCCTCCCGCTGCCCCTTGACCCGCGAGGCGATGACGTCGGACGCCTTCTCCATCCGGTTGCGCAGGTGCGACGCCCGCCACGGGTTGTCGTGCACGCCGACGCGATAGCACCGGACGGCGTCGTCGATCTCGCCGATCGGCGTGTCCATCCGCACCGCCAGCCGCGCGATGGCCATCATGCTGCGCAGCGTCATGCCCTGGGTCTGCTCGGCCAGCTGCTTCTCGAGCTCGCGCTGCTCGTCCTCGCCGGCGTCGCGGTATCCGGGCAGTGCGCCGGCGAGCCAGCGTGCCGCGGTCTCGCGTACCCCGAACTCCGGAAGCGGGATCGCGATCTTCCGGAGGTCGTCGTTGCCGGCGGTCAGCCAGACCGGCAGGTCCCGTTCGTTGTTCACCGCCCAGATCACCGGGTTGTAGAACGGTTTCGGGTCGGTCGGCGCGGGCTTCGGGTACGCGACCCGGGAGAGCCGGTCGCACCGCGCGAAGAACGCGTGCTCGGCCGGCTCCAGGTGGGCGGCGTCGAGCATCAGGCGGGAGGCGAAGTCGATCAGGACCGCGGCGCGCCGGTCGGCGGACACCACCCGCTCGATGACCTCGCCGAGCGCGACGAGGGGACTGCCGGCCTCCTTCCACGGGCCCCACGGCGGCTTGTGGTCGCGCTGCACCACCTCCGCCGCGGCCCGGGCGGTGACCTGGTCCGGCGGCAGCACCCCGAGGCCGGCGACGGCGTCCGCGACCACCAGGTGCGGATAGCCCTCGCCGGCGAGCATGCGGTGCAGGCTGGTCTGCAGGTCGCAGGGTTCCCAGCCGTGCGCGGCGGGCAGCAGGAAGACGTCGCGGACGTTGCCGTACAGGACGACCTGCGAGTTGATCGACAGCGAGGTTCGCACCTCGCGCAGCCAGGCCGGCATCGAGGCGTTCATCGCGGCAACTCCCGCCGGCGCTGCTCGCCCCGCCGCTGGTCGCGGCGCCGTCTCTCGAACGGGAACCGGGCCGGATCGATGTACTGCACCTCGGCGTCACCCTCCTCGCTGCGATGTGTCGTCTCGACCTCGATGCCGCGCTCGTGCAGCGCGGGCATCAGGCGGTCGACCGCCGAGCACCACTGGTGCTCGACGGCGTTCACGTCCGGTTCGGCGCCGTCGGCCGGCGCGACCAGGTTGAAGTGGTAGGAGCCGTCCTCGTCGCGGGTGCGTACCCGGACGGCGAGGTCGTCCCAGCCGGGACCGCGGACGTGGGCCATCCCGTTGCGGCCCAGCGCGACCTCGAACTCCTCCTCGACGGTGCAGCCGATCTCCTCGAGCGACTCGCGCAGGGCACGCCGGGTGTAGTCGCGCACCAGCGGGGCGAGGGTGGCGGCAACCGCGTCGTCGACCGTCCGGGACAGGCCCGGCAGGTCGGGCTCCGGGTCGTCGTGCGCGGCGGCGATCAGGAGCAGCGCGTCGTCGATCGCGGCGCCGCTGTAACCGTTCATCCGGCCGGCGAGCTCGCGGAGCGCGGCGTGACGCCGCCTGGCCCGCTCGTTCTCCTGGTCGACGGTGTAGCGCAGGTCGTTGAGCAGCCGCAGCGCCGTCGCCTCCGACTGCGCCCGCAGCGCGTCGGCGGCGCGCCGCTCCAGCATGCCGGTGACGTTCGGCGGGACGCCGCTGCCGACGCGCGCCAGGACGCGCTCGAGCGCCTCGGCGACCTGCACGGTCGGGGCGCTCGCCGGCGCGCGCTGCGG
>NZ_JBEZXZ010000169.1:0-19360 GCF_040638275.1 Actinoplanes sp. NPDC026623
GGCCGGAGACCGGCCGGGCCACGCGTCCTAGGCGATCCGCAGTTCGTCGAGGTCGGTGCTCCGGCGCAGGAAGACCAGGCCCATCCCGACGACCAGCATCATGAGCAGGAAGGCGCCGCCGCCGAGCACGAGAAGATCTCCGATGGGTACGGGAACGTGCAGCGTCACCCCGTCGGAGTTGTGCCAGTACGGCGAGTTCAGGTCGGAGCACTGCGCCTCGGTGCCCTGGCAGGTCCCGCCCGCGCCCGCGGTGACCTCCGTGCCCATGCCCCGCAGCAGGCTCAGCCCGACGGTGAGCGCCACGAGAATGGCCGGTACCACCGGCGCCAGCGTCTGCCAGGCGAGCGACTCGCCCAGCACCCCGCGCGGTACGCCCGTCGCCACCAGCCCCGCGTAGGCCCGGCGCCGCGACACGATGCCCTCGGCGAGCGCCACCATGATCCCCGCCGCCGCGACGACCAGCCCGGCGACGACGGCGAGCCTGACGAGGTCCACGGAGTTCAGATAGAAGTCGTCGTCCGCGGCGTAGCCGGCGCTCTCGGGCACCAGCCGGTTCGCCGCGGCACTGGCGGCGAACCCGGTCGCCATGTACGCGCGGTAGCCGAGCACCCCGGCGCCGACGACCAGCGCGGCCAGCAGGGCCGACAGCGTGCGGCTGCCGTTCCACGGATCGGCCATGAGCTGGCGCCCCGCCAGCAGGATCGCCGGCCGGCGGCCGAAGCGGTGCAGCAGGCGCCCGGAGGTGTAGCTGATCCAGCCGGTGCCGACGATCACGCCGACGACGGCGAGCAGCACCACGGCGAAGCCGGTCACGACCGTCAGGTCGGCGTCGAGCCGGGCGCTCGTGTGTGACAGGAAGTTGCCGAGCGGCCGGATGACGAACGGCGCGAACACCCCGACGATGATCAGCACGCCGGGCCAGAGGCGCGGCGGCTTCGACCGGGTGCGGCGGACCACCCCGAGCGGGGTGATGATGACCCGGCGCAGCAGGAACGCGCCGATCAGCCCGGCGAGCACCGGCACCAGCAGCAGCACCAGGCCGAAGGCGAGCGCGGACGGCAGCACGTCGGTGGGCAGCCACAGCTGCCCGTCGGCGTTGCGCCGGTCCAGCAACGGCCGCAGCAGCAGGTAGGCGCCGGTGCCGACGATCGAGCCGAGCAGCGCCGCGGCCGCCGTCTCCGCGGCCGCCACCGCGACGGCCTGCCCGGGGGTCGCCCCGGCCAGGCGCATGGCGGCGAGCCGGCGGTCGCGGGCGGGGCTGCCGAACCGGATGCTCTGCCCGGCCAGGAACAGCACCGGCACGGCCAGCAGCAGCAGGGTGGCCACCACGCCGGGCCGCAGGCCGGGCTCGTGGAGCAGCGGGCTGGCGTACTGCTGGTTGAAGGCGTCGGAGCCCTGGTCGGCGGCGCCCAGTTCGGGCACCGCGGCCACCGCCGCGGCGCAGAGCAGCACCAGGGCGGCCAGCGCGGAGCTGACCGCGGTGAAGGTCATCCGGAGCGTGTCGGTGCGCCCGCCCGTGACCGCCAGGCGGGCCAGCGTCGACGGCCTCACGAGCGGACCGCCAGGCCCAGGCCGGTCGGGTCGAGGACGCCGTCGCGCAGGGCGACCTCGCGGTCCGCGTACGCGGCGATCCGCTGCTCGTGGGTGACCAGCACGACCGAGGTGCCCTGCTCCCGGGCGACGTGCACGATCTCGGTGAGCACCTGCTCGCCGGTGAGCACGTCCAGGGCGCCGGTCGGCTCGTCGGCGAAGAGCACCTTGGGATCGGTGACCAGTGCCCGGGCCACCGCGCAGCGCTGCTGCTCGCCGCCGGACATCCGGCCGGGCAACTGGTCGGCGAGTTCGCCGACGCCGAAGCGGCCGAGCCACATCGTCGCGGACTTCCGCGCCTCCCGCCGCCCCGAGCCGGCGAGAAGCAGCGGAAGGGCGACGTTCTCGGCGGCGGTCAGTTCGGGCACGAGCTGGCCGAACTGGAAGAGCACCCCGAAGTCCGTACGCCGGAGCCGGGAGCGGGCCGCCTCGGACCAGAGCCCGATGTCCTGGTCGCGGTAGCTCACCGCACCGGAGTCGACCTTGAGGATCCCGGCCAGACAGTGCAGGAGCGTCGACTTGCCGCAGCCGCTGGGACCCGTCACGGCGACGATCTCACCCTCGCCGATCTCGATGTCGATGCCCCGCAGCGCGAGCGTCGGCCCGTAGGAGCGATGCAGCCCGGTTCCCGTCAGCAGTGCGTTCATGCGTTCACCTCTCGGTGCAGGTCGGCGACGCGCAGCAGCGTGGTCTGCAACCAGCTCAGGTCCGCGTCGAGGTGTGCGATGGCGTAGTCGGCGGCGACGACGTCCCCCGCGGACGAGTCGCGGGACGTCTTGACCGCGGTCAGCTCGCGCAGCCGGGAGGTGTGGGCGGCGCGCTGGGCGACGAGGTAGTCGGTCGCGGTGGCGGCCCCGGCGGCGAGCAGGCTGACGATGACCTTGGCGAACAGGTCGCTGTTCACATACGGCGCGGGCGGCTCGACGGCGGTGAGCCACTCGGTGAGCTTGTCGCGGCCGGCGTCGGTGAGCGCGTACGAGGTGCGCTCGGGGCCGCCCTCCTGCTCCTGGCCGGACTGCTCGACGAGCCCGTCCCGCTCGAGACGCCCGAGGGTGGCGTAGACCTGCCCGTAGGCGAGCGGCTTTGCCTGGGGCAGACGCTCGTCATGCACCCGCTTGAGTTCGTAGCCATGCCGGGGGCCGGCGGAGAGCAGCCCCAGCAGTACATGCGACGTCGACATGACTCCACTATTCACTTAGTGAATAGCCGAGTCAAGCTCTGATCGACCCCGGTCTCTCCGGTACGGTCACCCGGGCGCTTCAGCACTTGCCATAGGCCAACTAAAATCTCCGCGCACAACCACGCTCCCGTTCTGCACACTCCGCTCGCCGTGGAGTAGCGTTCGGGACATAACTGGAGGTCCTGAATGTCCCTGACGGTACAAACGGAACAGCGCGGCGACATGGTCGTCGTGTCGGTGGCCGGTGAGCTCGACATGGCCACCGCGCCGCAGCTTCAGGACCAGATCAGCGACCTGCTGGAAAAGGGACGCACGCGGCTGGTCTTCGACCTCTCCGAGGTGTCTTTCTGCGACTCCACCGGGCTGTCGGTCTTCGTGCGGGCGAAAAACAGCACCGACGACGCCGGCGGCGTCGTGCGCCTCGCCGCACCGCAGCGCGGGGTGCTGCGCATCCTCGAGGTCAGCGGGCTGGTCGAGGTGCTGCACACCTACCCGTCGGTGGACGAGGCCGTGACGGCCGAGGCGCCAGCGCTCGACTGAGCGCCACCTGCCAATTTTCGCATGTGATCCGATCGGCGTAGTTTGTCGCTGACCGGCGGCGGGAAACCCCCGTCGGCAACCCTCGGCTCACGCGCAGGAGTGACTCTTGTCCATGGTCAAAGGCTTCAAAGACTTCATCATGCGGGGCAACGTCGTCGACCTCGCGGTCGGCATCGTCATCGGCGCCGCCTTCACCGCCGTCGTCGCCTCGTTCACCAACGCCTTCCTGAAGCCGCTCATCCAGCTGATGGGCGGCAACAGCAGCTCCACCGCCGGCGCCTGGACGGTCGGCGAGGTGCGCTTCGAATGGGCCTCCTTCGTCAACGCGGTCATCACCTTCCTGCTGACCGCCGCGGTCCTCTACTTCCTCGTGGTCTACCCGCTGAACCGCCTCGCCGAGCGCCGCAGGCGCGGCGAGGAGCCGCCGCCCGCGACCCCCAGCGAGGAGATCCGGCTGCTCACCGAGATCCGCGACGCGCTGGTACAGCAGCGGGTCTCGCCCGACGCGGCGGCCGACGCCCTCGGCCGGCACCAGCAGCAGTACCCCCAGCAGTACCCGCCGCAGCGCTGACTTCGAAAAGATCAACCCCACCCGGCACTGTTCGAACAGATGTTCGATACAGTGCCGGGATGGAGCAGCGTAAGCACTGGTGGAACGGCAGATGGGGAAACGTCGCACGCAAGGACGTCTACCTGCGGACCAGCGGCAACCAGTGGTATGTCGAGCAGCGGGCCGGCGGCGCGGACGGCGTCTCGCACTTCTTCGAATACGACAGCGAGGACGCCGCGCTCGACATGGTCCGCGCGCTGCTGGTCGGCCCGGACGAGTGGCGCGAGCTTTCGGTGCGCCCGCCCACCCGCTGAGGCCACCGCGGCCGCCCGGCGGCGCGCCGGTCAGGCGGCCCTGCGCCCGCCGCCCGGCGGGACCGCCGCGGAGGCGGTGAGCGGGCCGCGCGGCACGAGACGGAGCCCGGGCAGCGCCGGCTCGCCGGCGCCGTCCTCCTCGACGAAGTGCCAGCCGTTGCCGCCACCCGCCCGCTCGCCGGGCGGGCGGGCCGACTCGCCGGTGGCCCGCGACAGCGCCACGACGATCAGGTAGCCGAGGATCACGAAGCCGTGGCTGACCAGCCGCTCGGCGTCGACCCGGGCCGCCGACAGGTCGTTGACCGAGAGCAGCAGCAACATCCCCACGAACGCGGTCAGCATCGGGACCAGGCCGGTGGGCCGGCTGCGGCGCAGGGCGATGAAGAGGAAGCCGGCGCCGACGGCCACGTTCCAGGCCGCCGACTCGTGCCACAGGTGGCCCGGGGTCGCGTCCAGGCCGGAGTGCACGTGCAGGCTGCTCGCGCCGCCGCCGACCTGCGCCAGCCCGAGGATCAGCTGCACGGCGCCGACCGCGGCCAGCGCGACGTAGAGCCGCCCCACGCCGAGCACGCGGCGACGCCCGCCCTCGCCGGCGGCCGGCAGGGCCGCGATGATGGCGGCGCTGAGGTCGGGCACGTCCGCGACCAGGCCCGTACGGGTCAGCCGGTTGACCGTGGCCGCCCGGTCCAGCCAGTCCCGGCAACCCGCACAACCGGTCAGATGCTCGTCGACCCGGGCCCGATCGGCCGGATCGTCCTCGCCGTCCAGTTGTGCAGACAGCATCTCGCGCCACCGCTCACACGCCATACCCACATAGTCGCCCGCCGGGCGGCGTTGGTTCCCGCCGGGTCAGAGCAGATCGGGGCGCTGCACGCTGGGGCCGCCAAGCTGGCCGCCGGAACCGCCCATCAGGCGCTTTCGCTCCCGGAACGCCCGCAGGTTCGCCGTGTTGCCGCAGGTGCTGACGTCGTGCCAGACCCCGCTGTTGTTGCGGGAGGTGTCGAAGAACGCCGCACGGCAGTCGACGTTGTGGCAGAGCTTGAGCCGGGGCCAGAGGCCGGCCTGCTGGGCGAGCAGGGCCTCCGCCCACAACGCGGAGGCCAGCCAGCGGGTGCCGCGGCCGCTGGGCACCATCCGGACCCAGCCGTCGGCGTCGGGCACCAGGCTGACCGGCACGTCGGCCGGGGGCAGCGCGCCGTCGGGCTCAAGATTGCGGCCGCCGGCGAGGATGACGCCCTCGAACGTCGTGCGCAGCCGGCGCAGCGAGCGCATGTCGCTCGACGACAGCAGGATCACGGGCGCGGGCAGGCCAGCGACCCGGGACCAGGTGCCGAGCGCGTCGGTCAGCCACCGCTGCGCGTCGTCCGGGGTTCCCAGCAGGTCCGGGGCGTACGACATGGACGCCCGCGTGTTCAGCAGATCCTGCAGGAGGGCGAGGCCGGCGGGCGCCTCGCGTACGCCGTGCCGGGCACTTGCCTTCCATGACATAGGCGAAGGGTACTTGATTCTGTTTCACACCCGCATCCACCGGTCGCCTGAGGGGCGCGGCGAGTTGCCATCCACGCAGCGTCTCGGCACGCTGACCCAGTGTTGATCAAGGAGCTCATCGGCACTTAAATTAACTATTAGCCTTGTTAACCTTGTGGCTCAAGGCATCGATAACCGAGGATGTGAGCAAGCGGCGCCGCCCCCACCGCCCCCCATCCCCAAGGACATTCCGTGGCTCGAAAACTGCTCAGACGCGCCCTCGTGGCCGCGCTCGGAATCCTCACCGCCGGCACCGCCGCCGTCGCCGTCGCCACCGACGCCGTCGCGGCCACCCCGTTCAAGGTCCTGGCGTTCTACAACGGCACCTGGGACGCCGCGCACATCGACTTCGACGCCGAGGCCCGCGACTGGTTCCCCCGGGCCGGCGCGCAGTACGGCTTCACCTGGGAGGCGACCACCGACTGGAGCCGCCTCAACGCCGGCAGCCTGGCCCAGTACAAGGTCATCATGTTCCTGGACGACGCGCCGCCCGCGGATCGGCGGACCGCGTTCCAGCAGTACATGCAGAACGGCGGCGCCTGGATGGGCTTCCACGTCAGCGCGTTCACCACCGACGCGAACTCCTGGAGCTGGTACCACAACACGTTCCTGGGCTCCGGCAACTTCGCCACCAACACGTGGGGCCCGACCGCCGAGACGCTGAAGATCGAGGACCGCAACCACCCGTCGATGGCGGGCCTGCCCGCGACGATCCCCTCCGCGGTCAGCGAGTGGTACTCGTGGAGCCGGGACCTGCGGCAGAACCCGGACATCGACATCCTGGCCTCGATCGACACGTCCAGCTTCCCGGTCGGCACCGACCCGAACCAGCAGTGGCGCAGCGGCTACTACCCGCTGATCTGGACCAACAGGAACTACAAGATGCTGTATACGAACTTCGGCCACAACGGGATGAACTACGAGACCAACACCCGGACCTCGTCGACCTTCGCGAGCGCCCAGCAGAACCAGTGGCTGATCAACGGCCTGCTCTGGCTCGGCGGCGCGACCGGCACCCCGCCCACCACCACACCCCCGACGACGCCGCCGGCGACCGGGCCGATCGACCCGGCCGCCTGGTATTCGGTCACCGGCGCCAACAGCGGCAAGTGCGTCGACGCCCGCGCCGCCGGCACGGTCAACGGCACGGCGATCCAGCAGTACACCTGCAACGCCAGCAACGCGCAGCAGTACCAGTTCGCCGCGACGAGCGGTAACTACGTGCGGATCAACAACCGGGGCAACAGCGCGCAGGCGCTGGACGTGACCAACGTGTCGGCCGCCGACAACGCGCCGATTCAGACCTGGTCGTACTCGGATGGCAACAACCAGCAGTGGCAGCCGGTCGCCGAGGCCGGCGGCACCTATCACTTCGTGAACCGCAACAGCGGCAAGTGCCTGGACGTGCCCGGCGCCTCGACCGCCGACGGCGTGCAACTCGTGCAGTACAGCTGCAACGGCACCGCGGCGCAGAGCTTCCGGCTCACCGCGCGGTAGCACCGTAGGCCCGGAGGCCCCCGCCCACCCCAGCGGCAGGGCGGCCTCCGGCTCCGCGCTTGACGGACCATGGCCATACTGAGAAGTTCTCGCGTGTGACCATGGTGTGGTCGAGGGAGGCCTGGTGCGGAGAGCTCTGACGTTCGCGACGGTGGTGATCACCGCTGCCACGCTGGTCGCCGGCTGTGACAGCGGCGGTTCCGATCGGGCCGCGGCGCCCGCGCCCGTACCCTCGACGGCACCCACCTCGGCCCCCACGACGGCGCCGCCGTCCGCCGAGCCGGCACCGACGGCCTCGGCAAAGCCGAAGCCGCAGAAGCTCAAGAACGGCGCCAAGGGCGCCGAGGTGCTGGCGCTGCAGAGGCGGCTGACCGAGCTCGGCTACTGGAACGGCGAGCCGGACGGCAAGTTCGGCGGCCAGACCCAGCAGGCGGTCTTCGCGCTGCAGAAGGCGGCCGGCCTGGGCCGGGACGGCGTCGTCGGCCGCAAGACCCAGAAGGCCCTGGACAACGGCGTACGCCCCAAGGCGAAGAGCACCAGCGGTCGCGTCGTCGAGATCAACCTGAAGCGCCAGCTGCTGATGCTTGTCGACGACGGCGAGGTCAGCCAGGTCTTCAACACCTCGACGGGCTCGATGGAGCACTACGAGCAGAACGGCGGCACGTTCCTGGCCGACACCCCGAGCGGCAGGTTCCGGGTGTCGCGGCAGATCGACGGCTGGCGGCACGCACCGCTCGGCCTGCTCTGGCGGCCGAAGTACTTCAACGGCGGCATCGCCGTCCACGGCGCGTCCAGCGTGCCGCCGTACGCCGCGTCGCACGGCTGCGCACGGGTGTCGATCTCGGCCATGAACTGGCTCTGGAAGAACGACGAGCTGCCGCTCAAGACCCGGGTCTGGGTGTACTGATCACCCGTCGATCCGGGTGATGTTGCGGATCTTGTTGCTCGCGTCCAGCGCCGCGACCTTGTAGGCCTCCGACAGGGTCGGGTAGTTGAACACCGCGTCGACCAGGTAATCGACCGTGCCGCCGCAGCCCATCACCGCCTGCCCGATGTGCACGATGTCGGTCGCCGCGGTGCCGAAGACGTGCACGCCGAGCAGCCGGCCGTCATCGGGCGAGACCAGCAGCTTGAGCATCCCGTACGAGTCGCCGACGATCTGCCCGCGCGCGAGCTCGCGATAGCGGGCGATGCCGACCTCGAACGGGGTCGCGCTGTCGGTGAGCTCGTCCTCGGTCTTGCCGACGAAGCTGATCTCCGGAATCGTGTAGATGCCGATCGGCTGCAACTCGTGCATCTCGCGGATCGGCTCGCCGCACGCGTGCTGCGCCGCGAGCCGGCCCTGCTCCATCGAGGTCGAGGCGAGCGCCGGGAAGCCGATCACGTCGCCGACGGCGTAGATGTTGTCGACCGCGGTGCGGTAGTTGGTGTCGACCTCGATCCGGCCACGCCGGTCCGCGCTGAGCCCGGCGGCCTCGAGGGCCAGGTCGTCGGTCTGCCCCTGCCGGCCGGCCGAATACATGACGGTGTCGGCGACGATCTTCTTGCCGCTCTTGAGGATGCACAGCGCGGCGGTCTGGTGCCGCTCGACGGCGGCGACCTCCTCGCCGAAGCGGAACGTCACCGACAGGTCGCGCAGGTGGTATTTCAGCGATTCGACGATCTCGTCGTCGCAGAACTCGAGCATCTTGTCGCGCCGCTCGACGACGGTGACCTTGGTGCCCAGCGCGGCGAACATGGACGCGTACTCCATGCCGATCACCCCGGCGCCGACCACCACCATGCTGCGCGGCACGGCCTGCAGGTTGATGACGCCGTCGGAGTCGACGATGGTCCGGTCGTCGAAGTCGACGCTGTCCGGCCGGGCCGGCCGGGTGCCGGCGGCAATGATGATCTTGTCGGCGGTGACCTTGGTGTCGCGCCCCTCGCCGCCGTCGATCCAGAGCGCGTGCGCGTCGGCGAACCGGCCGGTGCCGGTCAGCATCGCGACGTGGTTGCGGGCGAGCTGGTTGCGGATGACATCGGTCTGGCGGGTGATCACGTGCTGGGTCCGTGCGGCCAGGTCGCTGACCGTGATCTCCTCCTTGACCCGGTAGCTGCTGCCGTAGAGGTCGCGCTGGCTCAGGCCGGTCAGGTAGAGCACGGCCTCACGCAGGGTCTTGGACGGGACGGTGCCGGTGTTGATGCACACCCCGCCGATCATGTCGCGGCGGTCGATGATCCCCACTCGCTTGCCCAGCTTGGCGGCGGCGATCGCGGCCTTCTGTCCACTGGGCCCGGAGCCCAGCACCAACAGGTCGTATTCGTACACAATGCTCAGCCTCGCAGGATCTCACTGCGCGCGCTATTGCGCGTTTTCGCACATGACCTTGATCGGCACATCGACCTCCGGGATGTGCCCGGGCGGCCAGGGCGAGCCGTAGAGCTCGGCACACATCACCACGGTCATCCACGGCACCCACGGACCGCGAAGCATGATCGGCTGGGCGCCCTGGAAGTACAGGTTCACGGACCAGTCGAGCGGGTTGGGCTGCACCAGGATGAGCGAGCGGAAGTCGAGCGACGTCCCGCCGAGCATCAGCCGCTGGCTGGTGACGACCGCGGCCTGCCGCCGGTCGCCGCGCCAGCCGTCCTGCTTCTCGGTGCCGCACTCGGTGCTGTATTCGGTGAAGAAGAGGCCACCGCTGGCGAAGATGCTGCTGGAGTAGTCCACCTTGGTGGAGAAGTAGTCGGACACGTCCACGAGGAAGGAGCCGTACTGCTTCTCTCCGGAGCCCAGCTCGGTCGTCGGCGCCACGGCCGCCGGGTGGCCGCCCCGCTGCACGAGCCGAACCAGCATGGACATGGAACGCCAGCCCGCGTCGGTCTGCTCGGCGTTGTACACCCGGGTGGACACCTTGGATTTCACAAGGAACACCCTGGCATGACGAAATAGCCAATGACCAGTCACTTCGCCCGGCCGTGAGCTGAAATGTCCGTAGCGTGGAGGTTAGTTGGCCGAACGTCCGGTGTGTTCCCCCGAGGAACGGGACCGCAGACGGGGGACATCCGGCGTGTCAGGGTTGATCATTCGGCCGGCCGGTGCATCCGCACTACGCGCGGGCGGCCCGGCGCAGGAACTCGGCGTTGGAGCCGGTCGTCCGCAGGTGGTCGAGGAGCTGCTGCAGGCTCTGCTTGCGGTCCTGACCGCTCAGCGCCCGGCGGAGCTGGTGCATGAGGGCGAGCTCCGCGGGCGCGACGAGCGTCTCGTCGTGCCGGGTGCCGGAGCTGGTGACGTCGATCGCCGGGAACAGCCGGGCCTCGGCCAGCGTCCGGTCGAGCTTGAGCTCGGCGTTGCCGGTGCTCTTGAACTCCTCGAAGATGACGGTGTCCATCGCGGATCCGGTGTCGACCAGCGCGGTCGCGAGGATGGTCAGCGAGCCGCCGTTCTCGATGTTGCGCGCCGCGCCGAGGAACCGCTTCGGCGGGTAGAGCGCGGTCGAGTCGATGCCGCCGGACATGGTGCGCCCACGGGCGGGCGCCGCCAGGTTGTAGGACCGGCCGAGCCGGGTGATCGAATCCAGCAGCACGACCACGTCCCGGCCCGCCTCCACCAGGCGCTTGGCGCGCTCGATCGCGAGCTCGGCCAGCGCGGTGTGGTCGGTCGGCGGCCGGTCGAACGTGGCCGCGATGACCTCGCCCTTGACCGAGCGCTGCATGTCGGTGACCTCTTCGGGCCGCTCGTCCACGAGCACGACCATCAGGTGCGCCTCGGGGTTGTTCTGCGTGATCGCGTTGGCCATCGCCTGCAGCACCATCGTCTTGCCGGCCTTCGGCTGCGAGACGATGAGCGCGCGCTGGCCCTTGCCGATCGGCATGACCAGGTCGATGACCCGCGTGGTGAGGATGCCCGGCTCGGTCTCGAGCCGCAGCCGCTCCTGCGGGTACAGGGCGGTCAGCTTGTAGAAGTCGGGGCGGCGGACGGCCTGTTTCGGGTCCTCGCCGTTGATGGACGACACCTCGAGCGTGGCCGGCCGGCGGCCGCTCGGCACCTGCGCGATGCCGGTGATGTGGTCGCCGCGGCGCAGGCCGTGCGCCCGAAGCTGGCTCGACGCCACCGCGATGTCGTCCGGGCCCGGCAGATAGCCGTCGGCACGCAGCCAGGCCTTGTCGTCGACGATGTCGAGCAGGGCGTCGACCGCGACCTCGGCACCCGGCGCACCGGGACCGCTGTCGGCCGGCCGGTTGCGCGGCCCGGTGCCGGACGGCCGGCGACGAACCTGGGCGCTACGGCGTCCGCCGGAGCGAACGTCGGTGTCAGTCATGGGGGTACTCCTCAATTTCGGGGTGCGCGGATACGCGCGAGCGAGGCTGCGGAAGATCGGCTGCAGCCGTGCGACTCAAGAAAAAGAAAACGCCGGGGCCGGTCTCTGATACTCGGCCGATGGGTTCCCAGGGGCGGCTGTGCCGCCTACGTCCAGGTCCCGACTGCGCTAAAGGTAGCGCGCCCTGGCGAGGGCCACAACCGGGAGGCCGTCGAATACCCGCTTTCGCGTCAGGTTGACCGGGCGCCGCTCCGCCCTCCCCACCTCGGGATTCACGGCCGGGACAGGCCCGGCCACGATTGCTGCAACCCGCGGCGGCGACCTTTTGTTCCGGCCGGACCGAGAGCACCGGTCGTCCCGTTCCTCCCCTGATGCGCTCCCCGTCCGGCAAGGTCCTTCCTGTACGCCGTCGGCGCCGGGGATTACCCTCGCGGCAATGATTGACACCGATGCGGTCGTGGCGCGCTGCACCCAGCGCGCGTACCTGTACCTGGAGCGCGACGTCGTCACGGGCGACCCGCCGTACACCGCGGACGAGTTGGCGCTGATGGCCTTCGAGCCGGACGAGGTGACCCGGCTGGCGGGCCTCCAGCCGACCGCCACCTGGCGGCGCGGCGACCCGCATCCCCGCTTCCGGACGCCCCGGCGGTTCAGCGGCTGGCACTACGAGTTGCCGGCCCGCGAGACATACGTCACCGAGCACGTCGTCTCGGAGTTGCTCGACGCCGTCGAGCCGTACGCCGAGGGCCTCACCGCGGCCCGCGACCACCTGGGCCTGCGCGCGGGCGTCATGATCGTCATCGAGATGCAGGGCGACCGCGACGAGGACGGCGACGTCTCGGTCTCCACCGCGGCGATCACCTACAGCGCCGCCACCATTCGCCGGGTCGCCGCCCTCGACCTGAGCCTGCACCACGACCAGTACGTCCTGGTCGACTGATCCCTCCGGCCGGCACCGTGCCCCGGGATCCGCTGCGCGGTCACCGTCATTCGCCGGGTTGCTCGCCCCGCAGCAGGCCGAAAACGACGATGTCGCGCCATCCGCCGTCCCGGAACTCGGCACCGCGCAGGACGCCCTCCTGCCGGAACCCGATCCTGCGAAGCGCCCGCTGTTCCGCTTCGTTCTCCGGCTGGGTTCCGGCCTCGAGGCGGTGGACCGTGGTGTGCGTGAACAGGTAACGACACAGGAGTTGCTGCGCCCGGGTGCCGACGCCCTTACCCCGCCACTCGGGCAGCAGCGCGATACCGATGCTGCGGTAGCGGCCCGCACCCTGACCGGCCGGATTCCAGCCGACGAAGCCGGCGACCTCATCCTCGACGGCCACGATCAGCCTGCCGTCCTCGGCGCCGAGGAACCCGTCGGTCTCGAAGCGCCGGCGCTGCCTGCCCGCGTCGCGGAAGCCGTACCAGTTCGGGCCGATCAGGCCCACCTCCGTGTCGAAACGACGAAGCAGGTCCAGGTCCGGCTCCCGTACCGAGCGAAGCTCGACAGCATCGATGTCCATGCCGGCGACGCTAACCGACGAGCGGGATGCCCGAGGGCCGCCGGCGGGGGTTTGTCGATCTGACCGGCGGCCGTTCGTGTAAGGGTTGAAACCCGGCATCGGGCGGGGCGGCGGAGAGGATGTTGACGGATGGCAATGGACGAGGTGCGCACGCTGCTTGCCGGCCGGGGCCTGGTCGAGTCGCCGCGCTGGCACGGCGATCGGCTGTACTTCTCCGACTGGTCCGCCGGCGAGGTCGTCTCCGTCGGCCTCGACGGCAGCACCGAGGTGGTCGCGCGCGTGGCGTCGCTGCCGCTGTGCACCGCGTGGCTCCCGGACGACCGGCTGGTGATCGTGTCGTCGGCGGACGGCCGGTTGCTGCGTCGCGAGCCCGACGGCACCCTGGCCACCCACGCCGACCTCGGCCGGCCGGGCTGGAACGACGCCGTGGCCGACGGCCGCGGCAACGTGTATGTCAACGGCGCCGGCTTCAACCCCTTGGCCGGCGAGGCGTTCGCGCCCGGTTCCGTCGTCCTGGCCGCGGCGGACGGTTCGGTACGCCAGGTGGCCGACGACCTCGCGTTCCCCAATGGAATGACGGTGACGGCCGACAACTCCACGCTGATCGTCGCGGACTCCTACCGCAACAGTCTGGTGGCCTTCGACATCGCCGCGGACGGCGGCCTGTCCCGCCGCCGGGTCTGGGCCGACCTGGGCGACGGTGTGCCGGACGGCATCTGCACGGACGCGCAGAACGCGATCTGGTACGCCGACGTCCCCAACAAGCGGTGCGTACGCGTGGTCGAGGGCGGCACCGTGCTGCGGCGCATCGACCTCGACCGGGGCGGCTTCGCCTGCGCGCTGGGCGGCCCCGACGGGCAGACGCTGTTCATCACGGCCGCCGATTGGCGCGGCATGACCGAGTCCGAAATGGTGACACCGGGCAGCGGCCGGGTGCTCACGACCCGGGTCGACGTGCCGGGAGCGGGCTGGCCGTGAGGTGACCCGGCGCCACGGCCCCACAATTGGATACTGCCCTGATCGATTCCTCCGGCGAGAATGGGAGGGGTGAGCGACTACCGGCTAAGCGAAGACCCGGCCGACCTCGACCTGGACCGCGTCGTGCGCTGGATCAGCACCGATGCCTACTGGGCCAAGGGCCGCGCGCGTGACATGATCGAGCGCTCGTTCGCCAACTCGTTCCCGGTGGGCCTCTACGCCCCCGGCCTGCGGCAGGTCGCGGTGGCGCGAATCGTGTCCGACCGCGCGACGTTCGCCTGGCTCTGCGATGTGTACGTCGACCCCGACCACCGTGGCCGCGGCCTCGGCAGCACGCTCGCCAACTGGAGCATCGAGTGGGCCGAGCGCCACGGCATCAAGCGCATCGTGCTGGCGACCCTCGACGCCCACGGGGTGTACGCGAGGTCCGGGTTCAAGCCGTTCGAACACCCCGAGCGATGGATGGAAATCGACACGCGACCCCCGTTCGGCTAGGGGTGATGACGATGCCTGTCCGCGTCGTTCTCGTCGACGACCTGCGCTCATTCGTCGACGGCCGGAACGCCGAGGTGGCGCGGACCAGTGCGGCCGGGATTCTGATGCTGAATCGCTATCGGGAGCAGCGGCTCGATGAGCTCTGGCTCGACCATGATCTCGGCGAGGATGACACGATCTGGCCGGTCATCGAGGTCCTGGAGCGGGCCGCGTTCGAGGAACGCCCGTTCGACATTGGCGTCATCCACATTCATTCCGCCAATCCGGCCGGCGCCGGGAAGATGGCGCAGACCCTCCGGCGCTGGGGTTACCACACACGAATCGCGTCCGGATCGGCCGAGGTCGGCTACCTGTCAGGTTCGGTGATTCCGCCTCCCGCATGATGTCACCGGCTCAGCCGCCTTTCACCGCCGGCGGTCGCCGCCGCGTGCGGGTGCCGAACGGAACACCGTGGCGGCGGGACGCCGCACCGCTTCCTGATCGGCGACCGGCGCCTCGGCCTCGGTTTCGGCTTCGGCGGTTTCCGGTTCGTGAATGCGCTGGTGCATCCCGTCGGCCTTTTCCCGCAACTGCTGCAGGGTGACGGTGTTGCGCTCACCGGTCAGTTCGACCTCGATGCGGCAGAACCGGTCACACGGGTATTCGACGACGAACGTCGCCTGCGGGCCGGCGCTCATCGCGCGTTCCCCTCGCCGCCACGTTCGAGAAGAGTTGGCATATCGCGATCGTAATAGCGGACGGGATCACGCGTACGCAACCAGCGACAACCACTCCGCCGTTGCCGTTCCATCCTCGGCCGTGGCCGAACGACGTGCGATCTACGATCAGTGGCGCCGGTCCCCTTCCGGACCGCCTCGAGGTGTTACGACTGGCCGAACGGGGCGAGCGCCACACCGACGTCGAAACGGACGCCGTCGCGGTGCGCTATGCCCACCTGGTGCCGGAACGGCCGCCTTTTCTGCGGACCACGGCCGTTCAATTCTGCCTGAGCTGCGCGTTGCTGATCCTTGCGCTGCTGACGGATGACGCCCCGCTCCGCCAGCTGCTGCTCACGATCTACCACTGGGATCTGAGGCGCGACGCCGGAAGGATTCTCGCCGTGCCTCGCGACGCTCACTGAGCGGCCGTTGCCCGCCGCGTCCAGCGTGGACGCCGGGTCAGTGACTACGGTCGATACATTGTTTCTTGCATCGAAAACGCTACGTTGCGTTCAAGAAAATGCGCAATGCCGTTGTTGCACAACACCAATATATGGGCAGTTGGAGGCTCGGATATCGTTGCTACAGCCTACCTTTAACGCAACGACCGCGGCGGACTTCGTTGCATTGAGCGAGACGTGAACGCTATGCTTGGACCGTCGGGCAAAGCGCGGAGGGAGATCACGGTGCCGGGAGGCAGACTCACCCAGCAGGAACGCCAGCAGATCGTGCTGGGACTGGCCGACGGCCTCGCCTACGCCGAGATCGCCAGGGGTCTCGACCGCCCCACCTCGACCGTCACCCGCGAGGTGATGCGCAACGGCGGCCCCGCCGCCTACCGCGCCGACCTGGCACACCGCGCCACCGAGCGCCGCGCCCGCCGGCGCAAACCAGCCGCCCCCCGGGGCACGCAGCCGCCCGCGCAGGCGGACGGACGCGACGCCGAAGCCGTCCGCGAGTACGAAGAGGTGTTCACCACCCTGATGATGCAGCAGGGTCTGCCCAAGATGATGTCCCGGGTCCTGACCTGCCTGTTCACCACCGACGCGGGCAGCCTCACCGCGGCCGAACTCGTCCAGCGCGTCCAGGTCAGCCCCGCGTCCATCTCCAAGGCGATCACGTTCCTCGAGGCGCAGGGCCTCATCCGCCGCGAGCGCGACGAACGCCGCCGGGAACGCTACCTCGTCGACGACGACGTCTGGTATCAGTCGATGATCGCCGCCGCCCGATCCAACGCCGAACTCGCGCGCACCGCCCGGCAGGGCGTCAACATCCTCGGGCCCGGCACCCCCGCCGCCGCCCGCCTGGAAAACATCGCCCGCTTCCTCGACTTCGTCGCGGAGAGCATCACCCGCGCCGCCGACCAGGCCCGCGAAATCCTCGCCACGAAGCCCGGGACGCCGGGCCAGGACCGCGGATAGCCCGAACCCACTTGGCAGAGATACTTCGAGATCGTATATTGCGATATCGTGAAGTCTTCGAAACCCGAGTGGTCGGCCCTGCTCGCCTTGCAGCGGGCCACCCACGCCACCCTGCAGATCCTCTCCGCCGAGCTTGTCGATCTCGACCTGACCGCCTCCGAGATCAACGCCCTGGCCAACCTCGCCGACGGCCACGGCCGCACCGTCTCCGAACTCGGCGCGGCCGTCGGCGCCCGCCCCACGACACTCACCAGCGTGCTGGACCGCCTCGAACGACGCGGACACATCGCCCGCGGCAACCGCCCGGGCGATCGCCGGGTGGTCGTCATCACCCTGACACCCACCGGAGCCCTGACCGCCGCCACCATCCGCCAGGCATTCGACCGCCTGGAGGAACGCGCGCTGGGCAACCTGCCGGCCGGCGAGATCGCCGCCCTGCGGCACGCCCTGCAGGCCCTGACTGAGCCGCCGTCATGACCACCACCGCCTTCGAAGAGCTGATGACCCGGGTAATGGCGACCGCCGAACGGTTCGGCCACCGGGAACACCTCCACCTGACGTGGCTGGCCGTGAACACGTTCGGAGTGCCCGCGGCCGTCGACCTGATCAGCGACGGGATTCAGCGCACCGCCCGCTATGCGGGCGCACCCCAGAAATACCACGCGACCGTCAGCCGGGCCTGGGTCGAACTCGTCGGGCACCACGCGGCCGAAACCCGCGACGAGGACTTCGGCGCGTTCGCGGAGCACCACCCCGCGCTTTCCGACAAGCGTCTTCTCATGCGCTTCTACCGCGCGGCGACGCTGGCCGGCCCGCAGGCGAGGACCGGCTGGGTTCCGCCCGACCTGGCCCCGTTCCCCTGGCCGGACGCCCCCGACGGCTCACCCGATGAGCGCCGCGATCCGCGACATCGGGACCGGCTTCATGGTTCCTTCGACACGGACGCCGACGACCCCGCTCCGCGATGACCGGGCCGCTCGGCTCTCCCGCGGCCAAATTATCGGGTACCCGCCGGTTGCCCAGGCCCTCGGCGGTGCGGCGGCGGGCGTGTCGTCGCCCCGCGCTGGTTCAACGCCAGGCCGGCGACGGCCGCGAGGAGCACCGCCACGGCCGCCGTGGCCGGGATCAAAAAGCGTCTTCTCACGGCAATCTCTGCCTTTCGGTGCGTGACGGACCGCCAGCGACGAGATTGACTGATCGGGCCCGATCGCCCCTTCGGGCACGAAGTCGATGTCATGTACATCGATCGCGTAGACGTGATCCATCAAACTGGGCATCGACTGCCGTCTTCCGAACGCGGCTTTAGTCATCGGCGAGCGCCATCATCCTGCGGCGCTCACCGCGTTAACGGTGCGACAAATGGCAATCCACAAGGGTCATCGGTGCATCGATCGGCCGCGTGGCTGGACCCGGCAGGAGGGCAGTCCGGCGCCGGCCGGATGCCGGTCGGCGCGGCGCGCACTGGGGTCCTTCGAGCCGCCCAGCACAGGGCCGCCGCAGGTCACAGAAGTGGGCCGCCGGGGATTCGAACCCCGAACCTAAGGATTAAAAGTTTGCAGCTTAGGATCGACCCGCCTAACTGTACTCTGCGTTTGTATCACACCGACCTGCGGAAATGCAACAGCGGACCTGCCAAACGACTATCCGCTATGGATCTGGGGCGCTCCGTGGGTGCTCATCTGTCAGGCATAACCCCAGTCCAGCGAACTGTCGATGCGTCCGCACCGGCCCCAGAGAGTCCGACATCGGGCTTTCGTCGATCAAAGCTCTGCGGCCCGCGCGGAGATACGGCTGCTCGACCGACGCGGCTGCGCCGACCCGGTGACCGGGAAACGCTTGGGTTGGCGGTGCATGCGCCTACGGCTCGTACCACTCGCTTAGATCATCCGGCGAGCCCCTGCATACGAAGCCACAGACGGCGTGCTACCCGATGCACGAAGCCGCACGCGCCCGGATCGCGGCAAATCCGCGCGTTGCCGATGCTAGTACGGCAGCCGCCATTCGTGATCATGGTTGGAGTTCGAGGTTGAGGCGGCGGGCGTAGTGGGCTCGTCGGGCTCGTGCTTGGTGTCGGCGTCGCCAGTTTGACCAGCGCAAACGGTAGGTGATGCTGCGGGTCGGCCGGATGAGTAGGACGTTGATCAGACGGCGGATCTCGTTGACGGTCAGCTCGATCATGTCGGGCTGAGCGTGGCGGTCTGCCGATCGGGCATCGGCGGCGCAGATCGCGAGAACAGCGAGGGCGGCCAGAGCCAGGGTGGTGAACCGGTGCCAGGAGGTCCAGCGGCGGACTTGGTGCTGGTCGAGACCGACCTGACCCTTTCCGGCCTGGAACGATTCCTCCACGATCCAACGAACTCCGGCCACTCGGACGAGCTGGGCGAGGGTGGCCGGCCGGGGTGTCCAGCAGCGGTAGAAGGCCAGTTCACCGGTGGTGTTGTTGCGGCGGATCAGCAGGCTGTGCCGGCCGTCGTCGTCGGGGTCGCCGTCAGCGCCGACGTCGGCCAGCCAGGCCCAGTCGTAGAACCGTGGCCCTTTCGAGCCGTCGCCGGCGCTGCGCCGGGTCCACGCGGTGGCGGGCAGGTTCTCTGCCAGGTGGTCGGCGCGGCAGCGGGTCTTACCGCCGTCGATCGGCACGAGATGATCACAGGAGACGGCCAGGACGTAGCCGAGGCGTAGTTCCCGCAGCCGGGCCCGCAGGCGGGTGTTGTTGCCGTAGGCCTCGTCCGCGGCGACCCATCGGGCCGGGACCAGGGCTTGG
>NZ_JBEZXZ010000170.1:0-19201 GCF_040638275.1 Actinoplanes sp. NPDC026623
CGATGGCCGCCCCGATGCCCCGCGCGGCGCCGGTGACCAGAGCGGTCCTGCCGTCCAGGGGGCGCTCCCAGTCGGCCGGCGCGGTCACCGTGCCGGCGCCGACCCGGATCACCTGACCCGACACGTACGCGGATCGGCCGCTGAGCAGGAAGCGCAGGGTCGACTCGATCGCCGTCTCGCCGCCCGGCGCCACCAGGACCAGTTGGGCGGTGATGCCGCGGCCGAACTCCTTGCCGATGCTGCGGACCAGCCCTTCGAGGGCACGCTGCGCGGTCGCCTCCCGCGGCGATCCGCACCCCTGCGACGGGGTGCCCAGCACCACCACCCGGCCGGAGGCGAGCAGCGAGTGGGCCCGCGGGTGGAAGAAGTCGTAGAGGGCGCGCAGGCCGGCCGACTCGGTGACCCCGGTGGCGTCGAAGATCAGCGCGCCGTAACGGGTGTCCTCGGCGCCGGAATCGGTGACGTCGAACAGCTTGCGCACCGGATCGGCGAGCCGGCCGCCGGGCGCCGAGCCCAGCAGGATCGGCCCGGGCGTGAGCGGCTCGCCCGCCGCGTGTCGCCGCAGTCGGGGCGGGTCGGGAAGCCCGAGGCGCCGCACCACGGTCCGGCCGGGCCCGGAATTCGCGAAGCTCGCATACCTGTCGCGCACGGGCGTAGCCTACCCGCGGGTATGTCATTCGCGATGTCGCTGGGGGTAAGTCGTGCAGTCCGTGCGCCGTGTCGCCGTCGTCGGCGGAAACCGCATCCCGTTCGCCCGCTCCGGCGGCCCGTACGCGCAGGCCTCCAACCAGGACATGCTCACGGCCGCCCTGGACGGCCTGGTCGCCCGGTACGGGCTGGCCGGGCAGCAGGTCGGCGAGGTGGTCGCCGGCGCGGTGCTCAAGCACTCCCGCGACTTCAACCTCACCCGGGAGGTCGTGCTCGGCTCCCGGCTGGACCCGCGCACCCCGGCGTACGACCTGCAGCAGGCCTGCGGCACCGGCCTGCAGGCCGTCATCGCGGTCGCCAACAAGATCGCCCTGGGCCGGCTCGAGGTCGGCATCGCCGGCGGGGTCGACACCACCTCGGACGCGCCGCTGCAGCTCAACGAGGACATGCGGCGCGCGCTGCTCGAGCTCAACCGGGCCCGCACGCTCGGCGCCCGGGTCAGGGCCGCCGCCCGGCTGCGCCCGCAGCAGGCGTTCCGGCCCGAGATCCCGCGCAACGCCGAGCCGCGCACCGGCATGTCGATGGGCGAGCACGCCGCCGTCACCGCCCTGCGGTGGAACATCGACCGCGAGTCGCAGGACGCCCTGGCCCTCGCCTCGCACCAGCGCCTCGCCGCCGCGTACGACAGGGGTTTCTTCGACGACCTGGTCACGCCGTTCCTGGGGCTGACCCGCGACCAGAACCTGCGCGGCGACACCAGCCTGGACCGGCTCGCCAGGCTCAAGCCGGCCTTCGGCACCCGGGGACCGGACGCCGGGCGCGCCACCATGACCGCCGGCAACTCGTCGCCGCTGACCGACGGCGCGTCCACGGTGCTGCTGGCGTCCGAGCAGTGGGCGCAGGAGCGGTCGCTTCCGGTGCTGGCCTATCTCACCGACTCCGAGACCGCCGCCGTCGACTTCGTGCACGGCGACGAGGGCCTGCTGATGGCGCCCGCGTACGCGGTGCCGCGGATGCTCGCGCGCAACGGCCTCACCCTGCAGGACTTCGACTTCTACGAGATCCACGAGGCGTTCGCCTCGCAGGTGCTGGCCACCCTGGCCGCCTGGGAGTCGCCGGAGTTCGCCAAGGAGCGCCTCGGCCTGGACGCCCCGCCCGGCCCGATCGACCGGGACCGGCTCAACGTCAACGGCTCGTCGCTGGCGGCCGGCCATCCGTTCGCCGCGACCGGGGGCCGGATCGTGGCGAACCTGGCCGGGCTGCTCGCCGAGAAGGGCTCCGGCCGCGGCCTGATCTCCATCTGCGCCGCCGGCGGCCTCGGCGTCGTCGCCATCCTGGAACGCTGATCCGGAGACGCCGCCCGGATCGATGCTTCTCGCGTATTCGTGCCACGGCCCGGCGCGTCGCTTCCATGCGCCATGATCGATCCCTAGTTTTGTCCCCAGTGGACGGGCGTCCACGGGGGACACGGGGAGAAAATATGAACACGAAACTGCGCCGGGGCCTGCTGACCGCGGCGGTCACGCTCGGGGTCACGCTCGGCGTCGCCTCCGCGGCCGCCGCGGTGAGCCGTCCGGGCACCAGGGCCGCGCCCGCGCCGGCGGCCGCCGAGCGGCTCACCGTCGCCGAGCCGGTCGCGCCGAACGAGCCCGCGCAGGCCGGGCCGGCGGTCGTGAAGACCGCCACCAGGGCGCCGGCCGAGTCCGGGGCGGAGACCAGGACGCCCGCCGTTCTCACCGCCACCGCGACCGATCTGGTCTACGGCCAGCCGGACCTCACCGGCCTGCGCAGCGGCAGCAACGTCATCACGGTCACCAACCACGGAACCGAGCCTGTCGATTTCCCGCTGCTGACCTTCCGGGTGAACAAGCGGGACGTCCTGACCCAGGATGCGGACTGCACCTACCTGGCCAAGCGGACGACCTACCTCACCTGCATCATCGATCCGCTGGCCGCCGGCGAGTCCCGGGAACTGGTCCTGCCGTGGCAGACCCGCCAGGCGTCCGGCCGGGTCGCCACCGTCCGGGCCCGGCTCGAGCAGGCCTCGGACCGCGACGGTACGCCGATCGCCGGCACCGCGAGCACGGTGAGCTGGCAGGTCTCGTTCGCGAAGCTGACCGGCGTCTTCACGATCAAGGCGACGCCGCTCGTCTACGGCGCTGCGGACGAGGCCGGCGTCCGCCACGGCTCGACGCTCGTCACGATCCAGAACCTGAGCGCGGAGACCGTGCAGTACCCGACGGTCACCTTCCAGGCGAACGGCGCCGCGGCCACGTTCGCCGGCTGGACCGGTTGCGTCCGGACGTTCCTCGTGGACTGGGATGCCGCCTGCGTCGAGGCGCCGCTGGCGCCGGGCCAGGTGCGCACCCTGGAGTTCCCGTTCCAGGCCGACCTGCCGATGCAGGAGAATGACGCCGCGGTCCGGGTCGAGGCGGCCACGGACGCCAACGGCACCGTGATCCCGGGCACCGCGGTCGGCACCACCTACCTGGTCACCTCGCCCAGCGACAACTGATTCACCGTCAAGGACGGCCACCCTCGTACGGAGGGTGGCCGTCACCTCATACCTCCCGGCCCGAGGCCAGGCAGAAAATTGCTCACCGGCGCACGCGCAGCCCCGCGATGAGGAGCTCGACCATGCGACGGGCGTCGTAGCGGGGGTCCTTGCCCGCGCCGATGCAGAGGTTGCCGACGCCGCGCATCAGTTCGAGGGCCTCGACGTCCTCGCGGATCTCACCCGCGGCGGCGTCGAGCAGCCGGGCGCACACGGGCACGAGGCGCTCCAGGAAGTAGGCGTGCAGGGTCTCGAAGGCGGCGTCGCCGGATTGCAGCGCCTCGGCGAGCCCGTGCTTGGTGACCAGGAAGTCGACGAAGAGGTTGATCCACCGCGCCAGGGCGGCGTGCGGCGTGCCGGCGCTCGCCAGCAGGGTCGGCCCGGCGGCGGCGCACGCCTCGACCTGGTGCCGGTATACCGCGACGATGAGGTCCGCCCGGGTGGGGAAGTGGCGGTAGATCGTGCCGATCCCGACGCCGGCCCGGGCGGCGATGTCGCGCACGGGCGCGTCGACGCCGGAGGCGATGAAGGCCGCGGCGGCGGCGTCCAGCAGCGTCTGCTGGTTGCGCCGGGCGTCGGCCCGCCGCCGCGGCGCCGCCGGCCCCGCTTCGCTGTCGCTGTCGACCACCGCGCCGCTACCTCCGGTCCGCACCCTTGGCAAACGGAACGGCGTTCCGTATGTTGAATAACGGAACACTGCTCCGCTTGTTCAGGATGCCACAGGCGCGCTCGTCGTCGCCGGGGATCGGGACCGGTCCGCCCTGTCCGTCCGGGGGCCGGACTGGTTCACGGACCCCTACTTCCTGAGCCCGGGACGCAAGAGCCTGCTGACCCTGTTCGGTGCGGAACACTCCCTCGGCGGGATCAGCGGGTACGGCGTCACCGAGACGACGGACGAGAATCCCGGGCGGGTCGCCCTGATCCAGCGGCTCACCTGGGCGTACCTGCGCAGCGCGCTCTACCCGCAGGACCGCAGCTGGCAGGCGGCGAGCGCCGAGCTGGCCGGGGTCACCGACCCGCCGGGCCGCATCGAATCCAAGTGAGGCGGTGTGTTCGTTCAGGTCGGCACGCCGGCTGCCGACCGGACGGGGCATGTCTGCTGACCCGCCGCTCGAACCCGCACTGATCGACCTCGCCTCGCCGCCGCCGGAGGCCCCGGGCCGTCGATGGCCGGCCCGGCTGCTGCGGCAGGCCACGCCGGGCCGGATCGCGTACGGCGTGAGCTGGCTGTGCGTGCTCGTGCTCGTGGCGGCGACGTTCGTGTTCGCCAACGTCAAGGGCGACCACCTGCTCGCCCTCAAGATCGTGCTGGCCGAGGTGGGCGTGCTGGCGGTCGTGAGCCTGCACCTGGCCGCGGTATCCCTCAACCGCCGTCGCGACGTGGGCTTCTCCGTCTTCGCCGCCTGCCTCATCGTGCTGTTCGCGGTGCCGATGGCCGCCGTCACGGCCACGGTGGCGACGGCGGCCGGCCTCGGCAGCGTCGTCTCGGACGCGATCGGCGGCTCCATCGAGCCCGGCCTCGATTCCGCCCCGGGCCTCAACCCCTTCCTCGAAGACGACGAGGACTCGTCGGACGAGGAGACCGTGGAGTGTCTGGCCCCGGACGACTCCGTGGTGCCGGTGCCGCCCGAGGAGTGCGTCGACGGTCACTACAACCCGTAGCCCGGGTTCCGGCGTCACTGCCGGGACCACTTCCGATTCGCGCCGCCGGTGCAGGTCCAGATGGCCGGCGCGGTGCCGTGCGCGACCGCGTCGAGGCCTTTCCCGGACCCGGCCCCGACGATGACGGTGTTTCCGGCTCCACAGTGGATCGGCATAGTCTCTGGCCATGACGCGAGCGATACCGGCGGCCTGGCCTGCCCGCAGAGGAATGCCGGACCTCGCCGCGCTGGACGAGCCGACCCGCCGAAAGGTGGCGGACGCCGTCGAGCTGCTGCGCACGAGCCAGGCCGTCTTCGCCGACAGGTTCCTCGCCCTCGCCCGCCTGCATCTGCCCGAGTACGGGGTGCTCACCGACGAGGAGATCCGCGCGACCGCGCAGCAGTTCATGGACACGCTGATCGCGGAGCTGTCCAGCCTGCGGGTGCCCGACGCCGCCCTGCGCGGCCTGCTCGGCGCCCATGCCGCCGAGCGCACCTCCCGTGGAATACCGCCCGAGGTGCTGGCCGCCGGATATCAGCTCGGCTCGCGCGCGATGCTCGCGGTGCTCGACGAGGTGGCCGTCGAGGTGGGGCTGCCGCCGGAACTCGTGCTGGCGATGCACGACAGCACCTGGGAGTTCTCGAACGAGGCCGCGTCGGTGTTCGCCCGCGTACAGCGCGATCTCGCCCTGGAGCGGGCCTATTTCGACGCCGAGCGCCGGTCCGCGTTCGCCGGCGGCGTGCTCGGCGGGACGCTGCCGGGGGATCACATCAACCGCGACGCGCCCCTGTTCGGGCTGGACACCCGGGCGCGCCACGTGCCGCTCGCGGCCCGGGCGGCGTCGCCCGCGGAGGCGGAGGCGATCCGCCGGGCGATCGCGTCCGCCCTGCGGATGCCGGCGGATCGGCTGTTGTTCGCCGAGGTCGGCGGCTGCCTCGGTTTCATCGCTGCGGGCTCGATCGAGCAGCTCGCCGGGCAGCTCGCCGGCCACCTGGTCGCCGCCGGAACCGCCGACGCGCTCGAGCGGCTCCACGACGGGTTCGCCGAGGCGGTGCTGGCGCTGGAGACCGCAGCCCGGTTCCGGCAGTCGGGCCTGGTGAGGCTCGCCGATCTCGGGCCGCGCCCGCTGGTCCTGACCGCCGCGCGTGTCGCCGCCGGGCTGTCCGCGCGCCACCTGACCGGGCTGGCCGGCGCGGGCCGGGCCAATCGCGACATCGAGGAGACGGTACGGGTCTATCTCGAGTGCGATCAGCAGGTGCGGGACGCGGCCGAGCGCCTCGCCGTGCACCGGAACACGGTCCGGTACCGCGTCCACCGCTTCCACGAGCTCACGGGCCTCGACCTGCGGCGCACCGAGGACCTGGTGACGGCGTGGTGGCTGCTGAACCGCCGGCGCCCGGCGGCCGGCGGCTGACCTGCCCGCATCCGTACGGGCAGGCCGGCCGGTGTGTCAGGCGCGCGACCACCTCTGGTTGGCGCCGCCGTTGCAGGGCCAGATCTGCAGCTGGGTCCCGTTGGCCGTGGCGGCACCGACGGCGTCCAGGCACTTGCCGGACGCGGCGCTCACCACGGTGCCGTCGGCGGCGAGGCTCCACTGCTGGTTGGCGCCGCCGGTGCAGTCGAAGATGGTGACCGGGGTGCCGTCGGCGGTGCCGCCGCCGTCGACGTCCAGGCACTTGACGCCGTACACCCGTAGCTCCTTCGACGTCGTCGACGTCCAGGTCTGGTTGGCGCCGCCGTGGCAGTCGAAGAGCTCCACCCGGGTCCGGTTTGCCTGGCCGGCGAACGGCACGTCGACGCAGCGCCCGGAACCCTCGCCCTTGAGCACTCCGATCGCCGCGGAGCCGCAGGTGGTCATCCCGGCGGTGTAGGGGCACAGGACCGAGGCGAAGCCGCCGCGTTCCAGCATCGCCACCGACAGGGTCGAGGCGTTGGTGACAACCTGGGTCTCGCGCAGCAGCGCCGAGTTCGCGCCGTCCCGCACGGTCTCCAGCAGCCATTGGCCGCCGCCGAGGAAGCTCAGCGGCGTCGTGTAGGTCTTCGCGGCGACGGCGGAGATCCCGCCGAGGTACCACTTCCCGGCGTTGCGGCGGGCGAAGTAGGCGTCCTGCCCGGGCCGGCCGCCGAGCAGCCTGGTCTCGTCCCAGGCGGTGGGCAGCTGGTTGAGGACGCGCAACGCCTCGGGCCGGGCCTCGTAGCTCTCCGGGTTGTCGCCGAGGTGCTGCCAGCCGGACTCGAAGACGATCGCGGTCGCGAGCTCGTGCGCCGGTGTGGTGTCCCGGTTGTAGGGGCTGAAGATGACCGGGGTGTAGTCCATGCTCGAGATGGCGTTGCGGTTGAACGGCAGCATCGTGTTCTTCGACGCGCGCAGGAACTGCTCCGCGCCGTGCACCGCCTCGGCGGTCATCACGTGCGGCCAGGTGCGCTGCAGGCCGCGCGGGGTGCCGGAGCCGTGGAAGTTGATCATGAGCTGCAACTCGGCGGTCCGGGCCAGGATGGCGTCGTACCACTGCAGGGTCGGCTGGGTGTACTCGTACGCGAAGTCGACCTTGACGCCGGCCACGCCCCAGCTCTTGATCTTCGGAAGCCAGGCCTCACGCTGGGCGGCGGTCCAGAGGGTGGAGGAGTTGAACCAGAGGAGCACCTGCACACCCTTGGACCGGGCGTAGGACACCACGCCGGGCGCCCAGCTCTCCTGCCAGCCCTCGTCGATGAGCACGTAGCCCCAGCCGTTGCGCGCGGCGAAGTCGATGTACTGCCGCTGCCGGCTCTCGTTCGACGGGCTGGAGTGCTCGGTCAGCCAGGACCAGGCCACGCTGCCGGGCTTGACCCAGGACGTCCCGCTCACCCGCGACGGGGCGGACAGGTCGTCGACGATCGTCGACTGGGTGACCGCGCTCAGGCTGCCGACCGCCGCGGTGCGCCACGGCGTCGACAGTGGCAGGCTGGTGGTGACGCTGGTGCTGGCCGGCGAGATGCCGTAGGTCCCCGACCCGGCCGTGTGGGTCAGGCTGCCGGCGGCGTACCGGCCGTCCAGGTCGGCCTCGGCGAGCAGCGCGAAGGCCCCGCCGGACTCGAACAGCGCCGGCACCCGGAAGGTGTCGGCCGCGGCGCCGCCGGCGGTGGTCTGCACCGGGTATCCCTGGTCCTCGCGGGAGGCGGGCAACAGCCAGGCGTTCGAGGACGCGGGCACCGCCCAGGACGACGCCTCGCGCTGCACCGTCACGGATCCGCTGCCGGGCAGCACGTAACGGTAGGCGGCGCCGGTGTTCGACGCGCGGACCACGACGTCGAGGCGGGCCCCGCCGGCGCCCGTGAACGACAGCGTCGTCTCGGCGTAGGCGGTGGACCGGCTGCGCTGCTTGCCGGTCGTCATCGTGTAGGACTCGGTGACCGTGCGGTCCGTGCGGCCGGTGAAGGTGAGGTTTCTCGTCAGGTCGGCGGCGCTGGTCACGATGCCGATAGGGGAGGGGGACAGCACGGCGCGGCCCTGGCTCGACACGGCGAACGCGAGCGTGCCGTTGTCGTTCAGGGTCACCTGGGCGGACGTCGGCGAGCCGCTGGACGGGCCGGTGACGGTCCAGGTGGTCGCGGCGGCGGCCGGCGTGGGAGCGGCGAGGACGATCGCCGCCGGCACAACCAGTGCCAGCACGGATCGGGACAGCGCGGGATGGCGATGCCTTCCTTCAAGCATGGGGATGCCTTCCGGGGAACGGAGGGGACGGGGGCATGGTTCCATGAGACCGATCACAAGCGAACAGGATGCGCGAGCGACCGATCATTAACTATCAGAAACCAACATTGTCGCCGCGTGGCGGCGCCGCGGCTATGGATGAGACATCAAAGATGGCGGTGCGGACTTGTTCGCCGGAACAAAGTGCGCGCGGACGACGTCCGCCGGCGACTTCGACGCGACATTCACCGGCTGAGGCGGCCGCCCCGGCCAGGTCCGTCAGCGGCGCCGGCCGCCGAGGGTGTGGTAGCCGGCGGGGGAGCCGAAGGCCCGGGACCAGCGGGCGGCGTCACCCACGCCGGCGGCCCCGCCGAGGGCGACCGCCGCCAGCCGGGCGGGCCGCCAGCCGGTGGCCAGCAGGCTGGTCCACTGGCGACCGTTGAGGATCAGGACCCGCAGGGCCGGGAACGAGGCGAGGGCCTCGACGTCGGTCACGGCCGCGCCGGAGAGGTCCAGGCGCAGCAGGTTCGGCAGGGCCGCCAGGGCGGCGATCGACACCGGGGCGTCGTTGCCCGCGAGGGTCAGGCAGGACACGGTCGGCGTTGCGACGAGGTCGGCCGGATCGAAGCGGGACGCGTTGACGTCGACCCGCTCGACCGGCAGGCCCTCCGGGATCGACATGTCAACCTTCTGCCGTACGCCGAGGATGGTTATCGATCGAAGATTGCGGAACCGGCCCAGGTCCGCGAAGCGGGCCTCGCCGATCCCGCCCAGGCGCACCGCCTGGACCACCGCCGGGTCCTCGACCTCGACCACCCGCGTTTCGTGGCTGGGTGGTTCCGGGTGTGCCTCGTCGAGCGAGTCGATCGCCCGGCGGATCAGGTCGCGGATCGACGGCGCGACATACCCGGCGGGCGCCCACACGTCCCGGCCGTACCTGAGAACCTGACCGGAAACGCCCAGCGGACCGGGGTCGAGGTCGACCGCACCGAAGTTCATGCCGTAGTCGCGGGCGAACGTCAGCCGCGCGCCGCTCGTGGACACCCGGCGCACGTGCCCGGCCGGGTGACAATCGAAGATCACCGGGTCGTCGAAGAGCCCGTCCTGCCAGCCTGGCGCGTTCGCCCGGTTCCACCGGAGCAGGACGTCCAGCGGAGCAAGGACGAACGGGTCCATCAGGCCGGACTCCTGGCGATCGTCGCGGATGACGCGGTAGAGGGCCCGCAGGTCCTCCGGCAGACGCACCCCGAGCCGCTCCTCGGCGGCGAGGATCTCCTCCTCGCCGTACCCGGACTCATATCCCGCCGGGTGGTGCCGGGCGACGAAATCGGCGACCAGCTGCCGGACCTCGGCCAGGATCGCCGGGTCGGTGGGCCGCCGGTCGGCGGCGCCGGGCCGGCGGGTGGCCGCCTCCTCGTGGCCGGGGAAGCGGTAATCCTCGTCGAGGACGATCCGGGCCGGCAGCGACGGCACGTCCCGCGCCCAGTGGACCGTGTAGTTCCCGTCCGGGTCGCCGATCACCTCGATGACCAGCCCGCGCCCCGCGACCGTACGCAGCGCCGCCTCGGCCTCGTTCAGCTCCATGCTGTCCCAGCGCCCGAGCAGTGCCGGCTCGCCGGCCATGGTGTGGGTCTGCGCCTGGAATCCCTGCTCGGTCGCGGTGATCAGCCGATAGCCGGGCCGCCTGAGCCCGGAGACGAACGCCGATCCCAGCCGGTGCAGGACATCCTCGACTTGATCCACGCCGGGCATTGTTCCAGCGTCGGCCGGCCCGTGCTCAAGTCACCTTCCGCTTGAGCACGGACCGGCGGGCGTGGATCACCGACGCGAGTCTGACGCCGGTCAGCCGACCTTGATGACCTGCGTGCCACCGGCGAACTTGTCGAACAGGTGCTGACGCTGCGGGTCGCTGTTGATGTTGACCGCAACCACGATCACCGCTGCCAGCACGGCCAGCCCGCCGAGGATGCCGCCGATGATCGGAACGACGCCGGCGATGCCGAACGCCATGTAGATGTTCCGGCGGGCGGCCTGCTCCAGCGTCGGGTTGCTGACGTGGTCCGGGCCGAACGCCTTGAGCTTCATCAGCTGCTTGCCGATCGTCTGGCCCCGAGTGGACTCGAAGTAGGCGAAGTAGCCGAGATACAGGGCCGCGGTTGCCACCGCGGAGATGAACCCGGTGAGGAGCCAGGAGTTCGAGATGGCCGCGAGCACGATGTTGAGGAGCACGCCCACGACGCCCACGATGACGCCGTCGACGAGCCTCGCCACGAACCGGTCGGTCAAGTTGCCCGGCTGGCCGACCGCGTTCATCGGCATTCCGGGAGCGCCACCCGGCGGGGTGAAGGGCGGCGGTGGGTAACCGGGTCCCGACGGCGGAGGACCGTAGGCGGGCGGCGGCGGAGGAGGTGCGGGACGAGTCGGGTCGTCGCCGGGCGGCCCGGCGTAGGGCTCGGGATTAACCATATTGTGTTCCATTTCAAGTAGGTACGGTGCGGTTAGGCATACGTCTGCGAGAAGCTGACGAAGTTAAGACACTCTCCTGCATGTGGCTTTGAATGCCAAGGCCGATTCGCCGGTGGGCCGCCGGCGCCCGAGACGTCGATGTGCCGATCCGCGAAACGCATCGCGTCTCGACGAGACGGGCGCCGAGGCCGGTCGGCCCGCGGTGTCCCGCAAAGACTCGCGCCACCCGGCGTCCGTCCGGCGCGCCGCGGCGGCGCCGACGTACGATCGTCCTCAGCCGGATCCACCTACATCGGCTGAATGCGAGGTACGGCGCAGCAATGAGCTGGGTGGAAGAGGAACGCCGCTCCTTGGCGGCCGACCTGCGCATCGCGGACCCCGGCGCGCCGACGCTGTGTGCCGGCTGGACGGCGCGGCAGCTGTGCGCGCACCTGGTCCAGCGCGAGCATGCGATCCTGCACAACATCTGGGATCAGGTGACGACGCGGTCGCCCGGTGAGGAACGGTTCATGGGGCGGATGGTCGCCGAGGCCGGCACCCCCGGCGGTTACGCCGCGCTGGTCGACCGGTTCGCGGCCGGGCCTTCGCCGCGCTCGCCGATGGGTCGCTTCGACGAGGCGGTCAACCTCGTCGAGTACGTCGTCCACCACGAAGACCTTCGCCGCGGTTCCGGCCCGGTTCCGCCGCGCGAACTGCCCGCGGCCGAACTCGAGGAGGTTTGGCGTCGTTCGAAACTGTTCCTCAAGCGGGGCTATCGGAAGGCACCCGTCGGCGTCAGACTCGCACCCGACGGCGGCGACGTCATTGCCGTCCGCAGCGGACCGGGCACCGTCACCGTCTCGGGTTCGCCCCTCGAACTCGTGCTCCACGCGGCGGGCAGACGCACGGCCGCCGACATACGGATCGACGGCGCGCCGGACGCCGTAAGCACGTTCACCCAGTGGGCGGCCCGGGCCTGAGCGCAGCATTCCCGTCAAGACAGGCGTCCGACGACGAGCGCTGATCGGTCCCGGGCCGGGGCCGTTTCGCGGCAGGTCAGGGACAGTGGCGCGGATGGTTAGGGTCGTTGGGTGGTCAGTTGGCGACCGCCGACTGCGGCTCGTGGCCGCGAGCCGCTCGACTCGCCGGGGGGAGTCAAATCGGCGTTGATTCCGGCCTTGACAACATTGAGATGCTTGGTAGCCGTGGACACGGTTATCCTTATTTGACTCTTGACCGCCGTCATCACCGCGGTTGCGGCGGTTGCCTCTTCGATCCAATCCAAGGCGGCATTGCGTCAGGCTCGCGCGGCGGAAAGTGAACTGGCCGCCCGCCGCCAGCAGGCCCTGAGTGAAAAGTCGAAGAATGACGAAATCGAGGCGGACAGGGCGCGCCGGTCGGCAGCGGACCAGCGAAAGCGGGTATTGGCTCGGACACACTCCTCCTGTATCGAGGCACTTGGAGTGGTTCATGAGCTTATCTGCGCGCTCGAGGGTTACGTAAACCGTACGAAAATTGGAGTCCGCTGGTGCCCGGGACGCCGCCCGGGAGCGTCCCGGACACTGGTCGCCACCTACGAAGCGCACTCGGCAACATCGACCGCGCCTCCGCGATGTGGCTGACGTTCAAGGCGATCAACCTGAAACACCTTGGCGTGCCCGAAGCTTCGGGATTCACTCGAAACATCGAAATTTCGGCGGCCTACATCGAATCGACAATGCATCATTGCCGCCTACTCGACCTGCGTATTTCTCACCGTATTTCCCGCCGACGTCGAAGCTCGGTATGTGAACCTGCGCGACACGACCTGGCACAAGCACTGCTCGCGTGGAGGAAGGCCGCCGAAACCGTACCGGCCGGGGGTTAGGTTCACCGGTTGCCCTTCCATTCCTCTGGGTGCGCGAACGTGCCCCGCTCGCGTCGTTGCGAGCAGGGCACGTCACCCCATCAGCAGTTGGTCAGGTGGTCGCCCAGGTCCGCGACACAGAAGTCCTTGCCGCTGTTCACGAACGGGCCGCGGCCGTCGAGCGTGTCGTTGCCGCCGACGCCGTCCTTGCCGTTCAGGCGGTCGTTGCCGAAGTCACCACGCACCGAGTCGGTACCCGGTCCGCCGACCAAGGTGTCGTCTCCATCGGCGCCGAAGATCTGGTCGTTGTCGGCACCACCGTTGATCATGTCGGCCCCGGCGCTGCCCGCCAGGAAGTCGTTGCCGGCACCACCGTCGATGACCTCGCCGTCTTCGGCGCCCCCGAAGATGGTGTCGTTTCCGGCGTCGCCGTTCAGTGTGTCGAAGCCACCACCGGCAGCCACGTCCCCACCCTCGATGTCGTCGTCGCCGGCGCCGCCGAACACGGTGTCGTTCCCGCCGTTGGCGTTCAGGGTGTCGTTGCCGATCCCACCGTCGATGGAGTCGTCGCCCGTGGGCGCGAACCCACAGGACGGGCAGTCGCCGTCGATGAAGTCGTCGCCACCACCGCCGCAGATGAAGTCGTCCCCAGCGTTCGCGAAGATGGTGTCGTGGCCTGAGCTACCGACGATCACGTCGGTGCCGGCCGTGCCCTGCACGGTGCCGCTGCCGGGTGCCACCACGATCGTGGCGGCCCGGCCGAAGCATGTCGTGGCGGCCGACGCCGGCGCAGTGGCCACGACCGTGCCGAAGAGCACGGAGGCGCCGGTCAGAACCGCGGCGAAGAACAGCCGCGGAGCGATTCTGGTCATTCTTGGTCCCCCCAAGTCGGGCGACCTCGCGGGTCGCCGGTTGCGGTCACTGTTCGCCGCCGGCAGCGTCCGACGAGACATCCCGACCGAATCCGACCGCGAAGTGTCCAGACGCCGACAATCACCGTGCCGTCCGGTCACTAGCCTCTGGTCATGCCGTTCGAGGATCCGCCCGATCCCGAATCCGCCCATACCATCGACGCCCTGATCGACCGGCTGCGGTTGTTGAAGATCTGGGCGGGCAACCCGTCGTACGAATGGATCAAAGATCAGATCAACGCCGCCTGGCAGGCCGCCGGGCTGCCGGCGGCCGAACGACCCGGCAAGACCACCATCGTGGACTGCTTCCGGTCGGGACGGCGCCGGCTCAACCCCGAGCTGGTCATCGCGGTGGTGCAGGCCCTGCACCCCGACCCGGGGTACGTGACGCGCTGGCGCCAGTCGCTCCGGGTGATCGGGGGGCAGCGCGAGGCGGCCACCCGGGTCCAGGTCCAGGACACCCTGCCGCAGGATCTGGCCGGGTTCACCGGCCGGTCCGCCGAGCTGGACCGGCTGTGCCGTAGCGGGCACCACGGCGGTGCGGTAGTGATCGCCGGGATGGCCGGGGTCGGCAAGACGCAGCTCGCCATCCACGCCGGGCACGTCCTGCACCGGGAGCAGCCGTTCGATCAGGTCCTGTTCGTCAACCTGCGCGGATTTCACCCCGACCCCGCGCAACCACCGGCCGACCCGTCCTCGGTCCTCGAAGGCTTTCTGCGGCTGCTGGGCGTCGCGGGTCAGCAGATCCCCCACGACCTGCGCGCCCGGATCGCCGCCTACCGCCGCCGTCTCGCCGGAACCCGCGCCCTGATCGTGCTGGACGACGCCGCCGCCACCGACCAGGTCGACCCGCTGCTGCCCGGCAGCCCCGGCTGCGCCGTGCTGATCACCAGCCGGCGCGACCTCGGCGACATGCGCAACGCCACCCACCTCCTGGTCGATCTGTTCACCCCGGGCGAGGCCGTCGCCTTCCTGACCGGCGTCGTACCCCTGTGCCCGATCGGATCCGACCCGGACGCGCCGGCCCGGATAGCCCGCCGGTGCGGCCATCTGCCGATCGCGCTCGGCCTGGTCGGCGCCCACATCCGCGGGACACCCGGCTGGACCCTGACCGACCACGCCGACCGACTGGACGAACGCCACCACCAGCGGCGCCTGGACACCGACGTCGAACTCGCCCTCGGGGTGTCCTACCAGCAGCTGGCCGCCGACCAGCGACGAATGCTGCGCCTGCTGTCATTGCATCCCGGCCAGGACATCGACGCGTACGCCGCCGCCGCCCTGGCCGGCACCGGGCCGCCCGCCGCCGAGGCCCACCTGCGCCACCTGCACCGGGACCAGCTGCTGCAGCGGGCCACCCCCACGAGATACACCCTGCACGATCTGGTCCGCACCTACGCGGCCGGTCGAGCCAGCGACGAGGACCCGCCCCCCGACCGCCGCACCGCCCTGACCCGGCTGTTCGACTACTACCTCCACACCGCCCACGCCGCCGACCGGCTGCTGTACCCACATCGCGACCCGGCCGCCCTCGCGCCGGCGGCCGCCCACCTGGAGCCGCCACCCCTGGCCGATGTCGAGGCCGCCATGGCGTGGTTCACCACCGAGCACGCGGCCCTGCTCGCGGTGGCCGGGCGGGCCGCGGCCGAAGGTTTCGATCGGCACACCGCCGGGCTGGCCTGGTCCCTGACCAACTTCCTCAACCTGCGCGGACACTGGCAAGAACAGATCACCGTGCAGAGCCACGCCCTCGCCGCCGCCCGCCGCCTCGACGACCGCCGCGAACAGGCGCACATCCACCGCAACCTCGGCCGATCCCTCGACATGATCGGCTGCTACGACGACAGCCGGCCGCACTTCCGCGCCGCCCTGGCACTGTTCGCCGAGGTGGGCGACCAGGTGGGCACGGCAACGACACACGTCAACCTGGCCCGGCAATACGAGCGGCAGGGCCGTCACCCCGAGGCCCTCAGCCACGATCGGCACGCGCTCGATCTGTTCCGGGCGGCCGGAAACCTGGCCGGCGAGGCCAGAGCCCTCAACAACGTCGGTTTCCAGCACGCCCAGCTCGGCGAGTATCCAGAGGCACTGGCCCACTGCCGGCAGGCCCTCGACCTGCACCGCACCATCGGCAACCGCCACGGCGAGGCGACCGCCTGGGACAGCATCGGGTACGCACATCACCGGCGCGGCCACCAGAAGGCGGCGATCGACTGCTACCGGCACGCCCTGCCGCTGTACCGGGAGGCCGGTGACCGGCCCAACGAGGCGCAGGCGCTCGCCAACCTCGGCGACGCCCACGAGTCGGCCGGCCACCACGCCGATGCCCGCGCCGCCTGGCGGTCCGCCCTGGACATCCTCGACGAACTGGGCCACGCCGACGCCGACCTGATCCGTACCCGCCTGCCCGATTCGGCGTCCGCCTGATCTCGAGTCGCGGGGCATCGGATCTCCGGAACCGCACGGCCGACCCGATCCGTCCGCGGAACGCGATAGGCGTGCCAGATGGTCATGACGAGGTGAAGTTCCACTCCGCGGGCAGGGCGCTGTCGCACGGGCACAGGTGAAGTCGTTCTCCCGCACGATGTTGCGCTCGCCGCAGGCCGGACAGCACCGGAAAATCACCCTGTCCGTGAAATCTCCGGGATGCGTCTACCCGAACTCGGACCGTGGCGGGTGCCAGTCCGAGGCCAGGCCGTGCTCGATGAGACGCGCGGCGCGGTGGACGTCGGAGGTGACCTCGGTGTGCAGTTTCGCGGGGTCCGACGTGGTGGCCAGATGGCGGCGCAGGCTCTGGAACTGGACGCGCCAGAGGCCGAGCAGGGCGGCGGCGGCAATCTGCGGCTCGGGGTCGTCGGGGTGTAGCCCGATCCGCTCGGCGAGCAGTTCCGCGGCCACCGCGACGAAGCGGTCCATCGTGTCGCTCTGATAGGCCCGCAGCGACGGGCTGGAGCCGATCAACTCGCCGAAGCGCCGGTACCCGTCGAGCGCCGAGCCGGGGTCGCCGCTTGTGGCCACGCCCGTGGTCATGGCGGTGAGGCCGGTGTCGAGGATGCGCAGCGCCGCCTGCACCGGGGGCACCGAGGGGTCGGCGAGGCCGGTGCGCAGCGCCGACATTGTCGTCTCCAGCTGGTCCAGGACCAGGGATTCCTTGGTCGGGAAGTAGTTGAAGACCGTTTTCTCCGAGACGCCGCAGGCCTCGGCGACGTCGGCCACCCGGAACGCGTCGAAGCCGCGCTCCAGGAACAGCCGCGCCGCGGTGTCGGACAGCAGGCGGCGCATCTCGCGCTTCTTGCGCTCCCGGAGCCCCTCGGTCATGCGCCGATCTTAGTACGGTCCCAGAAAAATTACTGCTACTGTAAATTTCTACAGACAGTAAGAATCTGGAGGCCCGATGAGCGAGTTCCGCATCGTCCGCGACTACCCGTACCCGGTCGAGCAGGTCTGGCGGGTGCTGACCGAGCCCGAGCTCGTCGCCCAGTGGACCGTCACCGGGCAGGGCGGGCGGCCCGAGGGCTTCGAACCCGTCGTCGGCACGCGCTTCCGGCTGATCGCGAAGCCGGTGATGGGCTGGCGCGGGATCGTCGACTGCGAGGTCCTCGAGGTCGACGCGCCCCGGCTGCTGCGCTACTCGTGGGTCGGCGACGAGGGCGCGGCGCCCAGCTTCGTGGCGTACCGGATCGAGGAGTCGCCGACCGGCAGCCGGTTCACCTGGGAACACACGGGTTTCACGGGTGCCGGTGGGTTCCTGATGGCGAAGCTGCTGCGGTCGGTGCGGGCGAAGATGCTGACGGTCGCCGTCCCGGCCGTCCTGGAACGGACCTGACAGATCGCTCCTGCCGGCGGACCGGGACGACCGGGCGGTGCCGGTCCATTCAGGATCGGCGGGCGCTTGTCGTCGGCCGGGAGATCACTTGCTGGGGACCGCGGACGGGGTCGTGGCGGGGGAGGCGGAGCGCTGGGCCAGCCCCCGTTCGACGGCGGCGATCGTGGCCGCGTCGACCTCGCCGGTGGGCTCGACGTGCAGGGAGGTCTGGAAGGCCTTGAGGGCTTCGGTCAGGGCGTCGGTCCAGTTGCCGTCGACGGGGCCGGGCCAGTAACCGGCCAGCTTCAGGGTCTGCTGGACCGCGGCCGTCGCCGCGATGTCCTGGTCGGCCTCGGCGCCCCCCTTGGCCCGCAGGTCGGCGCGCAACGCCGCGTCGGTGGCCTTGTCGACCGTGCCGGTCACCGGGAGATCGTTTTCCTTCTGCAGGGCCTGCACGGCCTCCACCGTCGCCGGCCCGTAGACGCCGTCCACCTCGCCCTTGAGATAGCCCGCCTCGGCCAGCGACTTCTGCAGTGCGAGGGTGTAGTCGCGGGCCGCCGCCCGGGCCTGCTCGTACTGGTCCTCAGGAAGGCAGCCGGCGTCGGTGAACAGCTTGATCCAGGACATCTCGAGCGCCACGGCCGCGGCGTTGAAGTCCTCGGACGCCTGCTTGACCGGGGTGCCGTCGGTGATCGCAGCGCTCGCGGCGGTGAAGTCGGCGTCGGCCTGCTTGACGCGGTTGACGGCGGTGCCGGGCGGCGTGGGTGCGGGCGACGCCGGCGGCGGAACCGACGTCGAGGGCTTGACGGAGGCGAGCGCGGCGTAGGCGTCGGCGAGTTCCCGCTCGGCAGTGGCCACCTTCTCCCTCGCGGACCGCACCTGCTCGGCGCTGGACAGCACGTCGGCGCGCGGCTCGGTCAGGTCGGCGCCGGCCTCCTTGACGTCGCCCACGGTCGGCTCGCTCCGGGCGAGCAGGTCACCGTAGCGATCCAGCGACTTGATGTAGGTCGCGCTGCTCCGGCAGAAGGCGGCCGTCTGCCCCTGAAGCTCGGCCTGCGCCTCGGTGAGCGCCTGCTGTTTGCGCTCCACCTGGCGTTGCGGCCTACTGGCCGGGTCGTCCCCGCCGCCGCATCCGGCCACCGCCAGCGCCGCGAGCCCGGCGACCGCCACGAGCCGCGCTCGATCCAGCCCGCCCATGTCAGCGCCGGCCGTTGCGGCGGCGAAGGATGACGACGGTGCCCGCGACCACGAGCAGGATCGGAAGCACGAGCCCCCACAGCAGCAAGCCGTTCACCAGTTGCCTCCCGCCTGATCCGCCCGCCCGGCGCGGCCCGGTATCCGCCCGCCAGGGTTCCTCGCACCGGGCCGATCGGGATCATCCCTGCCGGGTGAGGGCGCGCGGATCTCTCTGCTGCCCTCGTGGCCGGCGGGGGAATCTTCCTTGTGGTACGCGGCACCATCCGGCGCCGCCGGCAACGAGCCTTCGGCGGCACTGGAACCCCGGAGCCTCCGCACCGGCAGCCGCCCCCTCCCGTATCCTCCCGCCGATCCCTGGTCCTGAAATGCGGGTGAGCCGCCCGGCTGGTTCGCCGGGCGGCTCGTGGGGTCGTGCGGTGGTTCAGCTGATCTTGACGTTGAACAGGTTGTTGGCGGCGAGGGTGCGGAAGGCGGTGAGGCT
>NZ_JBEZXZ010000171.1:0-19104 GCF_040638275.1 Actinoplanes sp. NPDC026623
CGGGCACCGCGGTGCCCGGGGCCGCCGGTCATCAGGTGTTGTTCGCGAGGGCGACCAGGCGGCTGCGGTCGCCGTTGAAGTAGTTGCGGTCGACGGCGCCGCCGACGCCGGCCACCGAGCCGCCGGCGGTGTACTGCCAGAAGCTGTAATACGGTGCGCCGGCGGGCAGCGTGCCGGGGGCGCTAGCCCAGCGGGCGATCCACAGCGGATGGTTCGCCCAGGGCCCGCTCCAGTTGCCGGTGCAGCTGGTCCACCAGCTGGTGGTGGTGTAGATGACCGCGTACCGGCCGGTGCGGCCGCGGTAGGTGTTGAGGAAGTCCGAGATCCAGGTGCGCATCGCGGCCTGGCTCAGGCCGTAACACGTCGCGCCGTACGGGTTGAATTCGATGTCGAGCGCCGCGGGCAGGGTGCGGCCGTCCGCCGACCACGCGCCGCCGCTGCTCGCCAGGTAGTTGGCCTGCGCGGTGCCGGTGGAGCGGTCCGGCAGCGCGAAGTGGTACGCGCCCCGGATCACGCCGGCGTTGTAGGCGCCCACGTAGTTGGTGCCGAAGTTCGGGTCCTTGTAGCTGATGCCCTCGGTCGACTTGATGTAGGCGAACTGGATGCCGGCGTTGTGCACGCTCGTCCAGTTGATCGAGCCCTGGTAGCGCGACACGTCGATGCCTGCGGTGGTGGCAGCCTGTGCCGGTGACGCTGCGACCGTGAGGGTGGCGGTCACGGTCGTGGCCAGCGTGATCACGCCGGCCACGATCCGGCGTAGCGAACGCCGGGGATTGCGGGAAATGGTCATCGTTCCCCTTGATGCAGAGCGGATGTTGCCGAGCAATCTATACCTGTGAATCTCTGGCGGAAATGTGAACGCCGCCAGAGATCCACTCAGGTCATCCGCGGGGAACCTCAGGCGTGCGATCGGTGCGGGAGGTGGAGCTCCTGCGGCTCGGGCGGGAGGTCCTCGATGCCCGCCGCGAGGGCCTGCTCGTGCCGCTTGTGCGCGGACGGCAGGGCGATCGCGGCGACGACGGCCAGGACCGCGACGCCCGCGCAGACCCAGAAGCCGTTGGTGAAGGCGGCGTCGGTGGGAATGCCCCGAGGGGTGGTGTTGGAGGTGATGACGGCGGCGACCACGGCGGTGCCGATGCAGCTGCCGATGGTGCGGGCGATGGTGTTGACGCCGGTGGCCTCGCCGGTCTGCGCCGCCGGCACGCTCTCGATGATGGCGTTGGACATGGCGGCGAAGGCGAAGCCGATGCCGGCGCCGGTGAGGATGCCGGAGGCCAGCAGGTGCCAGATCCGGTCGTGGGCCAGCGCGGGCAGGGCGAAGGCCGCGACCACGAAGACGGCGCCGAGGAACAGCGGCAGCTTCGGGCCGAACTTGCGGTTCAGGATGCCGGCCAGCGGGCCGAAGACGACCATCATGACGACGGTGGGCAGCAGGAACAGGCCGGCCTGTGACACGGTCTTGCCGAAGCCGTACCCGGTGGCCTCGGGCATCAGCAGCAGCGTCGGCACCAGCAGGAAGGTGCCGAACATCGCGAAGCCCAGGATCAGGGCGACGAGGTCGGTCGCCCACACGCCGCGGATCTTCATCAGCTTCATGTCGATCAGCGGTTCCTTGACCCGCAGTTCGACGAGCACGAACCCGATCAGGCCGACGACGCCGAGGGCGATCAGGCCGATGGTGCCGGCCGCGCCCCAGCCCCATGCCTGGCCCTTGCTGATGGCGAGCAGCAGCGCCACCAGCGACACCGACAGGATGCTCGCGCCGAGCATGTCGAGCCGGCCGGGGGAGCGGACCGGGGACTCCTTCATGCCGAAGATCGCGCCGAGCAGCGCGATGACCACGAGGACCAGCGGAAGCCAGAACAGCCAGTGCCACGAGAGGTGCTCGACGATCGGGCCGGCGGCCACGATGCCGATGCCGGCGCCGATGCCGAAGATCGCCGAGATGAGGCCGATGATGGGCGCGACCCGCTCGCGGGGAAGCTCATCGCGGATCATGCCGATCGACAGCGGCAGGATCGCG
Source organism: Actinoplanes sp. NPDC026623 (assembly GCF_040638275.1). NCBI lineage: Bacteria > Bacillati > Actinomycetota > Actinomycetes > Micromonosporales > Micromonosporaceae > Actinoplanes > Actinoplanes sp. NPDC026623. Next base: position 2,024 of record NZ_JBEZXZ010000171.1, read on the forward strand.
CCGGCCGCTCCCTGCAGCACCCGGCCGGCGATCAGCACGGCCAGGCTGGGCGCCAGCGCGGCGACGAGCGTTCCGGCGGCGAGGGCGGCCAGCACGCCGATGAGGATCCGGCGCTTGCCGGCGATGTCGCCGAGCCGGCCGAGGATGGGCGTCAGCACCGACGCGGACAGCAGATACGCGGTGACGATCCAGCTGACGTCGGCGGTCGTGGCCTCGAGGTCGTGCCCGATGGTGGACAGCGCCGGCGACACCAGCGACTGGAGCACCGAGTAGGCGAGGCCGCCGAGTGCCAGATACAGCACCAGCAGGCCGCCGCCCTTGCTCCGGTCCCCGGCCGGAACGGATCCGGCCGGGGTGACTTCTTCGATGGTGGAGGTCATGGTGTTCCTGACGCTAGAAGTAAACACTTGCTGACTTGATATCGGACCCGGTGGCCTCAAGTCAACGAGTGTTTACGTCACATCGGCGAGGGCCCGGCGCCGGCGGTGCCGGTTCAGCCTCAGGTAGGCGGCCAGCCCCACCGGCAGCAGGAACCAGAACGACACGATCCGGTACGCGAGCACGACCGCCGCCGCGCCCGCCTGCGGTGCCCCGGCCGCGACGAACCCCGCGAGCAGGCTCGCCTCGATCAGCCCGACGCCGCCGGGCGTGAGCGGGATCTGCCGCACCACCTGCACGGCCAGATATACCGAGGCGAGCTGGATGGCGCCGAGCGGCAGCCCGCAGGCCTGTGCGACGGCGATGAGGCAGCAGAGGTCGAGCAGCCAGTTGAGCACGGAGCAGGCGATGGTCGCGGCCCAGTGGCGCAGGCGCAGGGCGCGCGCCTCGCGCAGCACCCGGCGCGCCTGGAAGAGTCCCCGCGCGATCCGTCCCGATTCGGGGCCCGGGGTCCGGCGCGGCGCGCTGCCCGCGCGCGGTCCGCGCCGCCGGTACGCGACGATCGCCCACCCGCCGAGCGCGGTGGCGACCATCCAGGCGCCGGCCAGCGCGACGGCGCGCCAGCCGCCGTGCGGTGCGAACGTGGCGGTGCCGAGCGCGCCCGCGTACAGCAGGGTCAGGCCGACGATGGAGGACGCGCCGGACAGCACGATGCCGGTGGTGGCCACGGCGGTGCTCGCGCCGTGGCGGCGGTACTCCCGCAGCGCGAACGCCGCGGACATCGCCGAGCCGGCGGGCAGGACCATGCTCATCGCCGAGCGGCTGTAGGTGATGGCGAGGGCGTCGCGCCGCGAGACCCGCACGGCGAGGGCGCCGAGCAGGGTGCGCTGCTGACGGGCGAAGGCCATCTGGGACAGGGTCTGCGCCAGCACGGCGGCGGCCAGCCAGCGGTAGTCGGCGGAACCGACGATGGAGAGAATCTGGGCGGGATCGGGCACGCGTCCGCGCAGCGCGAACACGGCGGCAACGCCCGCGGCCGCCAGCAGCAGCACGCGCGGCCAGCGTCCGCGCAGCCACGCCGTCGTGCCGGCCGTCGCCGTGACGGCCTCCGCTGTGGTCATCGAGCACTCCGCCAAACAAGTAGTAAACGTCCGCTGACTTTGTAACCTAGTGGTAGCGTCGCCGAAATCAACAGGCGTTTACTAGCCACTGAGCGGCGGATCACAGGCCCGCGACCAGCCAGGTCAGCGTTTGTTTACCTGCCCTGGCGCCCGGGATACGCTTTCCGGGCGACGAGAGGATGCCAGTTGACGGCGAGCCCAGCAGGGGACCCCCCGGCGACGTGTGACGACGCTCCCATCGAGCGGCGCCGGCGCGACGCGGGCCGGACCCGGCACGTCCTGCTCGAGGCGGCGCGGGCCAGGTTCGCGCGCGACGGTTACGCGGTGACCACCGTGCGGGACATCGCCGAAGAGGCCGGCGTCAACGTCGCGCTCATCAACCGCTACTTCATGTCCAAGGAAGGCCTGTTCGAGGCCTGCCTGACCACCGCCGTCACCGACGTGCGCCGCGACGAGAACGGCCTGCCGATCGACGGGATCGCCGAGGGCATCGCCAGCCGGGTGGGAAGCTCGACCGACGACGACCGGCTGCGCGTCGCGCTGCTCCTGCTGCTGCGGTCCTCCGGCGACGACCGCATCGACGAGCTGCGACGCTCGGTGCTGAGCGCGGTCAGCGAGAAGATGGCGGCGGCCGCGGGCGGGACCGACCCGGACTCGGCGCTGCTGCGCGCACAGATCGTGCTGGCCACGACCCTGGGCATCGTCACGCTGCGCTCGTCGCTGGGCATCCAGCCGCTCTCGTCGGCCACCGAGCAGCAGTTGCTCGAGCCGCTGCGCGACCTGGTCCGCGCCGTGCTCCCCGGCGCCGAAACCCCCTCCTGACCTGCCCCCACAGCCGCTTGTCCACGACGCCGGCACCCACGCAAACCGGGGCAGTGGCGGCGGCGAGCCCGGCCCGCCGATCACGGGACCTCCCGTGGTGCCGCTGATCGCCGGCGCGACGGCCGTGCGGCTGGGGCGCCGCCGCGCATGACGCGTCAGGCGTCCGGCAGCCCGCGCGGGGCGAAGGCCCTCGGGCTGACGCCGAGGATGCGCTTGAAGTGGCGTACCAGATGGGGCTGGTCGTAGAAGCCGCTGTCGGCGGCGACCGACCGCAGCGGCTCGCCGGTGACGATCAGCCTGCGGGCCAGGTCCACCCGGCGGCTGACGAGGTAGCGATGCGGCGACATGCCGAACTCGCGGCTGAAGGAGCGCACCAGGTACGCCGGGTGGAAGTGCAGCACGCGGGCCGCCTCGCCCAGCGACAATCCCGCCACGACGTGCTCCTCCAGCAGGTCCCGCAGCCGGTACGCGGGGGCGCGGTCGAGCCGGGCCGGCAGCGCCGGGCGGCCGTGCCAGGCCCGCAGCCGCTCGACGACGTCCGCCAGCCGGCCCTGCGCCTCGAGCTCCTCGCCGGGCCGCCGGACGACGCGGTGCAGGCCGGCGACCCTGCTGCGCAGCGACGGATCGGCCAGGGTGGGGTTGTCGACCGCGGCACCGATCAGGGCGTGCGGCAACACCTCCGGAGCAAGGTAGAACACCCGCTTGTGGAATCCGCCCGGCGTCGCCGAGTCGCCGTTGTGCGGCACGTGCGGCGGAAGCAGCGTGACCAGGTCGCCGAACGCCCCGCGCTCGTGCCGGTCGAGGTCGTAGCGCACGGCGCCGTCGTCGACGATGAGCAGCGTCCACGCGTCGTGCGCGTGCATCGGATAGGCGTGACCGGTCATGTGGGCGTGCAGCACCTCGACCACGCCGTCCAGGCGTGGGCGCCACGCGGAGATCGTCGCCCCCACCACGTCAAAATCGTACAAGACCGGGCGGTACGCGGCGGCGCATCATCGGCGCATGTCAGCCGATACCGCGCCCGTACGCTTCGACACCAAGATCGCCGTGTTGCTCCGCGACGACCTGCTCACCTGGCAGCGCCTGAACGTCACGGCGTTCCTGGTCAGTGGCATCGGGACGGTGATTCCCGAGGCGATCGGGGAGCCGTACGAGGACGCCGGTGGCGTGCGGTACCTGTCGATGTTCCGCCAGCCGGTCCTGGTCCTCACCGGCAGCGGGGAACTGCTGCGGGCGGCGCACGGCCGGGCGGTCGGCCGGCACCTGCCGGTCTCGGTGTTCACCTCGGACCTCTTCGCCACCCGCAACGACCGGGACAACCGGGCCGCCGTGCGCGCGGTCGCCACCGAGCGGCTGGATCTGGTCGGCATGGCCGTGCACGGCCCGCGCAACGCGGTGGACAAGGTGCTGAAGGGTGCGACCTTGCACCCCTGACCCAAGGACGGAGCCCCGGTACGGCGATGCCGCACCGGGGGCCCGCCCCACGAACTACTTGCGGAACTGGATCCAGTTGACGTTCACGAAGTCGGACGGCTGCCCGCTCGTGAAGGTGAGGAAGACCGTGTGCCTACCGGACACGTTGGACACGTTGGCCGGCACCGAGCGCCAGGTCTGCCAGCCGCCGGTGCCGGCGAGCGCGAAGCTGCCGATCGGCGCGTTGCTGCGGCTGTCGACGCGGACCTCGACCAGGCCGCTGACGTTGGCCGCGGCGCCCGAGGCCACCCGGCCCACGAAGTCGAGGACGCCGCCGGAGCCGAAGTCCACGTTGTTGTACTGCAGCCAGTCGCCGTTGCCGATGTAGCCGACGTCCTGGCCGCCCTCGGACGCCGTCTCCTTGGTGACCGCGGACGCCGCGTCGTAGGACTCGGCCTCGATCTGCGCGTAGGCGTTTCGGACCGTGCCGGACGGCGGTGCCGTGGTCGGCGCGGTGGTCGGCGCGGTGGTCGGCGGCGTGGTCGTGGTGCCGCCGCCCGACTGGTACACGGCGACGTAGTCGACGAGCATCGGCACGCCGGACTGGGTGGCCGAGGTGGGCCCGCCGCCGAACGCCGCCGGGAACCCGCCGCCCATCGCCACGTTGAGGATCACGAACATGCCGTGCTGGGTGGCGTTGTTCCAGGTGGTCGCGTCCACCTGGTTCGCGTTGATCTGGAAGTACTGCGAGCCGTCCAGGTAGAACCGCATCTGCTCGGGCGACACGCTCCGGTCGTACTCCACCGCGTACGTGTGGAAGGCGGTCTGGCAGGTGCCGCAGGCGTGCTCGCCGCTGCTCAGGCCGGTGGTCTCGTTGCAGGGACCGCCCGAGGCGACGCCGCAGTGCAGGGCCGCGAAGACCGAGTTCCGGCCGTTGATCGACTCCATGATGTCCCACTCGCCGATGCTCGGCCAGTTGGTCGCCCCGACCGGGCGCGCCGCCGCGCCCAGCGTCCAGAACGCCGGCCAGTAGCCCGCCGCGGCGGCACCGGTGACGTTCGGCTGCTGCAGCCGGCCCTCGATGCGCACCTTGCCGCCGGCGGGCGCGGCGAAGTCGGTGCGCTGCGTCTCGACCCGGCCCGAGGTCCAGCGTCCGGCGGAGTCGCGGATCGGCTTGATCACCAGGTTGCCGCTGCCGTCCTGGTAGACGTTCTGCGTCGAGTCGGTCATCGTCTCGATCTCGCCGGTGCCCCAGTTCGCGGCCCCGCCCGAATACGACGTGCCGGTGTCGTAGAGCCAGTTGGACCGGTTGAGGCCGGTGCCGGCGGCCCCCGTGAAGTCGTCGCTGAAGACCAGGGTCATGCCGGACGACGCCGGCGGTACGGCCGCGTCGGCGTGCATGACGAAGACGGCGGAGACGCCGCCGGCTATCAGGGCGGCGGTGGCGGCGAGCCACCGGCGGCGCCATCGGTATGCGGAACTCGGCATGGCAACGGCCTTTCGGGGGGAGGGGATCGTTGGGGGAGGGCCCAGACCGGCGCTCCGTGAGAGCGCTCTCACGGAGTTTCCAGCCTGTTACGGGAGTTGTCAATATCTATGAACGCCGATCTATCCGCGCAGGGAAAAGGTCATGCTTCGGGGGCATGTGCGCCGGTTTCGGCGCGCGCCGAGGGCCGGCTCCGGTCCGGTGCCGGCGGCCGGGCCGCGGTCAGCCCGCGACGGCGGTGAGCCGGCGGAGCTCCGCCTCGGTGCCGATCGCCGAGCGGTATTCGGGGCGGCTCACGTACTCGGTGATCGCCCGGGCCAGGAACGTGGCGTCGACGCTGCCCGCGGTGGCCGGCTGATCGCCGGTGCGCAGGCCGCGACGGCGGACCAGTTCCGGGTGCTGGTAGTGGAAGGCGACCTTCTGCGACCCGCTCGCGACGGCCGGATACCCGGGAACGAAGGCGTCCCACGGAATGAACAGGGAGCCCAGCGCCTGCCGGTCGTGAACGCCGTCCGCCCGCAGCTGAACGCCGTACCAGCCCCAGACCAGGCGCCAGTGGACCATCAGGGCGCACGCGCACACGGCGACCATCGCCGCGCTGAACCCCCACAGCTCCTCGCCGGCCGCGATGTCATGGACGCCGTCGGCCACCAGGAATCCGCCCTGGATCAGAAAGAGCGAGGCGATGAGCACCCGTGCCGGGTTCGGCCAGGCCGCGAACGCCCGCCCCCGCATGATCAGGGCGGCCGGGCGGAAACGCGACACCGCTACCACCGACAGCGTCAGCAACACCACCGTCAGCCCCGCCCACGCGGCGAAAACCGGGAGCCAGGTGCCCCGGTCGCTCGACTCGCCGAGCACCCCGAGCACCACCGCGAACAGCAGCGCGACGATCAGGATCGGCCGCCGCCGGCGGGAGACGGCCGTAAACACGATGATCACGACGGGATGGTAGGTGCCGTCGGCAATCGCGCCCACATCTCGTGGGTCATCTCATACTCGACCTCACCCGATTCCGCGCCAGGCAGCGGGTCGTCCCAGGCCGGGAAGTACGTCCGCACGTACCGCATGCCGATCGCCTCCATGACGCGCCGGGACCCCCGGTTCACCGCCATGGTCTGCGCGATCACCCGGCGCTGGCCGACGGTCTCGAACGCGTGCCGCAGCAGGACCCGGGACGCCTCGCGGGCCAGGCCCCGCCGCCAGTAGCGGCGCCGGAGCCGGTAGCCCAGGTCGCTGACGGCCGGGTCGTCGCCCTGATCGGGGCCGTGCGCCGGCGGCAGCATCATGAGTCCGACGAACTCGCCGTCGCGCTCGTGGTCCGGTGCTGCCGAGCCCGGACCGGCGCCGTCGCACCCGAACGCCATCCAGTAGCCGAGGCCGTCCACCGGCCCGGCCGAGGCCATCCGCTGGGCATGCGATTCGAGCACCTCACCGGCGGTCCGCGCCCGCCCTATGTACCGCAGCACCTCGGGGTCGGAGTCGAGCTCGGTCTCCAGGCCGAGATGCCGGTCCGCCAGGGGGATCAGCAGCAGCCGGTCGGTACGCAGGATCGGTTGGGGCATCCCGTCACCCTCACACGACGACGGGCCGCACCGCGAGCGCTATAGGCCCTCGGCGAGGATGATCAGGCCGATACCGATCAGCACGACGGGCAGCAGGACGTGTCCCCACCGGCCGAGGGCCGCGGCGATGACGGGGCGGGTGGCGAAGTATTTGCCGGCCGCGACCCACCCGGCGACCAGGATGAGGAAGACGACCACGTAGACGCTCATGCCGGCGGCGCCCGCGGTGGCGAACACCGGAACGTAGACGCCGATGTTGTCGCCGCCGTTGGCGAACGTGACCCCCGCGACCTCGAGGACCCTCGGGCCGCCGGGCCGGAACTCCTGGCGTTCCTCCTGGTTGCCGTGGTTCCGCCAGGCCTGCACCGCGGCCTTGATGCCGAGGGCGAGCGGGATCAGCCCGAGATAGGGGATGGCGCTCCCGGGCAGGAAGGTGGCGCCGAACGCCGCGGCGGCGGCGACGGCCAGGATGGCGGCGAAGCCGAGGTACTGGCCCGCGGCGATGTTGCGCGTCGCGCCGCGGTGCCCGGCACCCTGGCCGAAGAAGAGGGCGAGCACGAGAATGTCGTCGATGTTGGTGACCGCGAACAACCCGATCGCTTGACCGATAATGCCCAGATTCATGCCCGGGGCTCAGGACGGTGGCGCGGTCGGCTTGGGCGAGTGCATCTCCCGGCATTCCCGCACGGTGAGGCAGGGAAAGGTGACATCCTGCACCCCGGGCAGGCTCTGCACCGTGCTTTTCGTGTCGCGGACCTTCCGGACGGCGGCGATGTCGGACATGCTCACCTCGAAGCTTTCGGGCAGGATCTGCGGGTCGATGTCCTCGAACGCGGTCGGCATCGGCGAGAACGCCTTCTGGAACTTCCGGTAGGCGGCGTCGTGATCCTCGAAGACGATGCCGGTGAATCCCGGCAGCGCCCGCAGCGCCGCCTCGACCTCATCGTGCTGCTGCTTGGTGGAGTCGTCGCGCAGGAACACCGTGAACGAGGCGTTCTCGTCGAGGATCTGCTGAATCTGCTCGTCCTGGGAGCGGCCCGAGTCATCGCCGAACAGGCCGCACGCGGTCAGCCCGGCAGCGGCGACCAACAGTGCAACGATGATTTTCAGTGTGCGCACGACGCGTGAGACTACCGTTCACGAGCGGACGATATCGGCCGCCTCGACAGAGGAACCCGGCCACGGCGGCGGCGGGTATCCGGGTCAGCCGCCGTGGGTCAGGTGCTGCAGGAGCCAGCCGGCCAGTGCGCGGGCGGCGCCGGCGAGCAGGCCGGTGACGGCAGCGGCGGTGAGCCTGTCGCGCAGGTGGCGGCGCTGATCCTGATTGTCGGACATCGGGTGCTCCTCGCGTCGGAAGGTGCGGCGGTATGCGTCCACTGTCGAGGCCGCCACGAAGATCACTTTCAGTTGCGACGGAAGGGCCCCGCGTGTGGGCCGTGAGCGTGGGTGGTCGATGCTGTCCTGCGATGAGTCGCGACGAGACGCCACGGAATCCCGGGCCGGTGCGGGAGCGCACGGCTCGTCGCCTGCTGGCGAAGCCGAACCTGGCTCCGGGGGCATTGCAGGACCTCAAGGACAAGCTGTACGAGCTCTACCTCCGCGCGGGCGGGCCGACGCTGGACAAACTGGCCGACGACGTGCTGACCCTGGCCGACGAGCTTGATCTTCGCGGCAGCCCGAGCCGGGACACCATCCATCGGATCCTCAGCGCGCCGAGGTTCCCCCAGGATGATCGGGATGTGGAGGCCCTGGTCGCGGTGCTGGCACACCGGCAGGACCTCGACGTGCCCACGGTGTGCGCCGAGGTCCACCTGTTGTGGACGGCGGCCGCCGGACGATCGACGGCGGAACCGGATGATCTGTTCGGGGAGCGGTCCGGCCGGCCGCTGCGGGAGGTCACCGATCCGTTCGACTACGAGGTGCATCACGCCATCGCGGCGTCGGCCGCGGATCTGCCGCCGCTGCCGCCGTACGTCCGGCGCGACCACGACCGGATCCTCGACGCGGCGGTCGGCCGGGCCGCGGACGGCTCCGGCGGGATCGCGGTGCTCGTCGGCGGGTCGTCGACGGGCAAGACCCGGGCCTGCTGGGAGGCGATCGAGCGGCTGCGTTCCGCCTCGGGGCAGTGGCGGCTGTGGCATCCGATCGCGCCGACTCCCGCCGAGGCCGCCCTCGCGGGCCTGGAGCGCGTCGGGCCGCGGACCGTGGTGTGGCTCAACGACGCCGCGAACTACCTCGCCGACGCGGTGCTCGGTGAGCGGGTGTCGGCCACGCTGCGCGAACTGCTGCGGGACGCCCGCCGCGGCCCGGTGCTGGTCCTGGCGACCATGTGGCCGTCGGACTGGGAGCTGCTGACCGGCCGGCGCGGCGACGGCGGAGTGGACCCTCATGCCGGCGCGCGGGCGCTGCTCGCCCCGTACCGGATCAAGGTCCCCGACGCCTTCACCGGCCGGGACCGGGAGGCGCTGACGGCCGCGGCCGGATCGGATCCCCGGCTGGCCGAGGCGGCCGCCCGGTCGAGGGACGGGCGGATCACGCAGTACCTGGCCGGCGGGCCGGTGTTCGTCGAGCGGTTCGCCGACGCCCCGCCCGAGGCCCGGGCGCTGGTCACCGCCGCGATGGACGCGCGGCGGCTCGGCTGCGGCCCGTACCTGTCCCGGGCGCTGCTCGAGCAGGCCGTCCCCGGCTATCTCACCGAGTCGGAGGCCGAGGAGGTCCTGTCCCGGGACTGGTGGCCGGCGGCGATCGGGTACGCCTGCGCCCGCCTCGGCGGCATCTCCGGCATGCTTGACCGGGTCGGCGAGGCGTTCCGGCTGACCGACTATCTCGATGAGTTCGGCCGCCGGCATCGCGCGGACGAGGTGCCGCCGGCAAGCTTCTGGGCCGCGGCAGGCCTTGCCGACCCGGGCGACATCGTGGTGCTCGCCGACGCCGCGCGGGCCCGTGGCCTGCTCCGCGACGCCGTCCGCCTCTACGTCCACGCGGCCGAGCGCGACGGTTGCGCGAGCGGCCAGGGCTACTACGGCTGCGCGGCGGTCAACGCCGTGGTGCTGATGGACGCGCTGTGTCCCGACGACCCGGAGCCGAGGCGCTGGGCGGTGCGGAACTGCTCGCTCGACGACCATTACGACGTACTCGTGTTGTTGCGCTCGCCGCGGCCGGACACGGTCGCGGCGCTGCTCGACCGCGGCCCGGAATCCCTGGTCCGGCTCGAACATCCGGGGCCCGTCGCAAACCTGCTGACGCGGCTGGACGAACTCGGCGCGCGGGACCGGATCGACAGGCTGCTCGCCCGCGATCCCGCCGCGCAGGTCGACGTCACGGAGCGCTACGGCCTGGTCAAGCTGCTCGCCATGCTGCATCGCCTCGGCGCCGCCGGCCAGGTCGACATCCTCGCCCGCCGCGCGGCCGCTACGACCGGTTTCTCCCCGCTGCACCGCACCTCGGTGTTCGCCGCCCTGACCGCGGCCGGCGCACACGATCACGCCGCCGCCCTCGCGGCCCGTGCCGCGGCCGAGGTGTCGTTCACCGGCAAGGACGCGTCCGAGGCCGTCACCGAGATCCTCTGCGAGCTTCACCGGCTGGGTGCCGCCGACGCGATCAGCGCCCTGCTGGCCCGCGAGCCGGCCGCACACCTCCGGGACGGCGAGGGCGACCTGGAGTCGCTGGCGATGGCCCTGAAGATGGTCGGCGCCGACGAGCAGCTCGCGGTCCTGAGGGCGCGGCTGGCGGCCACGGCGGACTCCGGCGATCCGGCCGCCCTCGCCCGCGCGCTGCTCGTTCTGCACACCGCCGGACCCGTGAACCGGATTCCGGAGCTGCTCGAACGCGTGCCCGCCGACCGGGTGGACCTGAGCGCGCCGATCGGCCTCGTCAGGCTCCTGGGCGCATTGGCGGAGGTGGGCGCCGCCGGCTACGCCGAGGCGCTGCTCGCGCGGGACCCGGGCGCGCACACCACCGTCGAGTCGGCCGAGCTGCTGCTGGGCGACCTGCGCCGGTCGGGTGCCGCCGGGCAGTACGAGACGCTGGCGCGGCGCATCGCGGCCGAGTTTCCGCTGCGGTACCCGGCGCGGCTGCGACGGCTCCTGTCATACCTGCGGTACGTCGAGTCCCCGGCCACCGGCATCGTCGCGCCGAACCCGGTGCCCCACGCCGGCCTGCTGCTGGCGCGGGACCCGGCCGGCCGGGTCGACCTCGCCGACACGTACGAGGTCGCGGGCCTGATCACGGACCTGCGCGAGATGGGCGCGGCGGATGCCGCCGACCGGCTGGCGGCCCGGGCGGCCGACGGCGCCCCGCTCGACGCCGCCAGCGGCGTCGCGCTCCTGCTGAAGAACCTGCCGCCGGGCGACCTCGTCGCCCGGCTCCTCGCCCGCGACCCCGACCAGCACCTCCCGATCAGCTACCACGAGAGTCACCAGCGTTCCGACGTGTTGTTCCTGGCGCGCGAGTTGCGTGCGGCCGGCGCCGCCGACCGGGCCGATCACCTGCTGCGCCGGCTGGTCGCCGCGGGCCACTTCGACGACTTCCGCGACGACTCCGGCAGGCAGGAGGAATTCCGCTGGGGCCGCGAACCCTGCGGCGCTCCGGCCGATCCGTGGAGCTGGGATCGGGTTCGTGACAGCGGTGGCCGGGCGCGGGGCAGATGATGAGGTAGACGCACGCCCGGCGCGCGCGCCGCCCGGGAGGCATTCGATGATCACCGTAGGTACGTGGAACCTGGAGAACCTGTTCTGGCCCGACGACGAGTTCGGGCCCGACGACAAGGCCGTCTACGACGGCAAGCTGGCCGCCCTCGCCGCGACCATCAACGCGGCCGGTCCGGACGTGCTCGGCCTGCAGGAGGTCGGGCAGCCGGAGGCCCTGGCCGACCTCGTCGCCCTGCTGGACGGCGACTGGCAGACCGAGCTGTCCACCCGGTTCGAGGCGCATCATCCGATCCGGGTCGGCGTGATCTCCCGGCACCCGCTGCGGGTGGTCAGGGACACCGCGGGGTTCGCGCCGCTGCTGCGCCCGGTGCAGGGCGGCGACGATCCGCAGAACACGACCTCCGCCATGGGGCGTGGCGTCCTGGGCGTCGACGTGGACCTGCCCGGCGGGCAGGTCCTGACGATGCTGGTCTGCCACCTGAAGTCGAAGCTGTTGTCGTTTCCCGGGCCGCACGGCACCAGCCGGTTCGCGCCGCGCGACGAGGACGAGCGGGCCCGCTACGCCGCATACGCCCTCTACCGGCGCACCGCCGAGGCGTCGAGCGTCCGCGTCGTCGCCGACGACCTGTTCGACGAGGTCGACCAGCGGCGGATGGTCCTGGTCGGCGACCTGAACGACGAGCCGTCCGCCGCCACCACGCAGATCCTCTACGGCCCGCCCGGCTCGCAGATCGGCACCGCCGGCTTCGGGCGGCCCGACCGGGGCGACGCCACGCGGCTGTGGAGTCTCGCCCCGCTGATCCCCGAGAAGACCCGGTTCTCCCGCGTCTATCAGGGCCGGCCGGAGCTGATCGACCACATCCTGGTCAGCCACCTCCTGCTCGACCGGGTGCGCGAGGTCCGCTCGGTCACCGACCGCGGGCTGCCCTCGGTCGGCGACGACCCGGCGGAGCGGCGCAGCGCGCACGACTCCGATCACGCCCCGATCTTCGCCGCCATCGATCTCTGAGCCCGCAAATCGATGGACAGGCGCACCGGCTCCGGAGAATGTTTGTCGCATGCGACAGGACGAGATCTGGGACGCGGACGCCGCCGTTCGCTACGACACGCCGGGCTCCGGCATGTTCGCCCCCGAGGTGCTGGAACCGGCCGTTGACCGCCTGGCCGAGCTCGCCGCCGGGGGAGCGGCGCTCGAGTTCGCCATCGGCACCGGCCGCGTCGCCGTCCCGCTCGCGGCCCGGCGGGTCCCCGTCACCGGCATCGAGCTGTCCCGGCCGATGATCGACCGGCTGCGCGAGAAGGCCGGCGAGGCGGCCATCCCGGTTGTCGCCGGCGACATGGCCACCGCGGTCGCCCCGGGCGAATACACGCTGGTCTACCTCGTCTACAACACCATCTCCAACCTGCTGACCCAGGCCGAGCAGGTCGCGTGCTTCCGCAACGCCGCCCGCCACCTGACGCCCGGCGGCCGTTTCGTGATCGAGCTGTGGGTGCCGGAGCTTCGCAGGCTCCCGCCGGGGCAGCAGGCATCCGTCTTCACGTGCGAGCCCGGCTACATCGGCCTGGACACCTACGACACGCTGCGGCAGCACGTCGTCTCCCACCACTTCCGGTTCGACGACGGCCGGCAGGCCCAGCTCTTCCGCAGCCCGCACCGCTACATCTGGCCGTCCGAACTCGACCTCATGGCCCAGCTCGCCGGCCTCGAGCTGGAGGCCAGGCACGCCGACTGGAGCGGCACCGAGTTCACCGCCGAGTCGACCTCCCACGTGTCCGTCTATCGCAAACCCCACCTCTGACATCGATGTCAGTCTATAGTCCGCGCATGGGTACCCGTTTTCGGCGGCTCGTCGCGGCCGTCCTGCTCGCGCTCGTCGCAGCCGTGACGATGCCGGCGCTTCCGGCCGCCGCCGGCGCCCCCGCGGACTATCCCGAGTTCCCCTACCCGGCGACCGCCTACAACGAGGCGTTCCGGGGGCAGTTCCACTTCAGCTCGCGCGCCGGCTGGATGAACGACCCCAACGGCTCGTTCTGGTACCGCGGGCAGTACCACCTCTTCTACCAGCACAACCCGCACGGCCTGGCCTGGGACACGATGCACTGGGGGCACGCCACCAGCACCGACCTGGTGCACTGGACCCAGAAACCGATCGCCCTCGAGCCGGGCGTGCACCCGGGCGACCTCTGGTCCGGCAACGGCGTGGTGGACACCGGCAACGTGACCGGCCTCAAGAGCGGCCCGGACGACCCGATCCTGGTCTTCTCCGGCACCGACGGTGCCACGATCCACTACAGCCTCGACGGCGCCAGGACCTTCCAGACGTACGCGGGCGGCCGCAAGGTGGCCGTGCCGGCGGGCACCGGCCGTGACCCGAAGGTGTTCTGGCACGCGCCGTCGCGGCGCTGGGTGATGGTGATGTGGTCGGACGGCGGCGGCAACGGCGCCGACTTCTTCACCTCGGCCGACCTGCTGAACTGGACCTGGCGCAGCCGGTACGCGGCGGGCTGGTTCTTCGAGTGCCCGGACCTCTTCCAGCTCCCGGTCGACGGCAGCGCGGCCGACCAGCGGTGGGTCCTGACCGACGCGAGCGGCGAGTACGTGACCGGCGACTTCGACGGCACCACCTTCCAGCCGCGGACCGCGATGCGGCGGATGGACTACGGCGCCAACGACGCCGGCGGCACCTTCTACGCCGGGCAGACCTTCCTCGGCGACCCCCGGGGCCGGGTGATCCAGACGGTGTGGCAGCCGGCCGCGCGCGGCAGCGTCTGGAGCGGCAACCTGACCTTCCCGGCCGAGCTGCGGCTCAGGACCTACCCCGACGGGGTGCGGCTGACGCGTACGCCGATCGACGAGCTGGCGTCGCTGCGCTCCGGCACGGTGACCGTGGCCGACCGGACGGTGACGCCCACGACACCGGTGTCGCCGGCGAGTGCGGACACCTACGAGGTGACCGCGGTGTTCGACGCGGCCACCGCCACCGCCACCCGTTTCGGGCTGCGCCTGCACACCCGTTCGGACGGCACCTACGACCGGGCCGTCACCTACGACCGGGCGGCCCGGACCCTGTACGGCGCGCCCCTGGCGCCGGAGAACGGCCGGGTGACCATGCGGGTGCTCGTCGACCGCGGACAGCTGGAGGTGTTCGGCAACGACGGCGCGGTCTCGATCAGCGACGTGGTGCGCTTCGACTCCGCGACCGGCAGCCAGGGCCTCCAGGCGTACGCCGAGGGCGGCTCGGTGCGGCTGGTCTCGCTGCGGTTCGACCGGCTGGGCTCGGCGTGGGGGACCGGGGAGTCGACCCTGGCCGGCAACCTCGCGGGCCCGTGGGCCGCCGCCGGCGGAACCTGGACCGACGTGGCCGGCGGCAAGCAGGGCACCGCGACCGGCGACGGCTTCTACCTCAACTCGACGGTCGCGGGCGACGGCACGTACGAGGCGGACGTCCGCCTGCGCGACGCCGCCGCGGCCGGCCTGACGTTCCGGGACCACTACACCGCCAATGTGGACGCGGCCGGGATGGTCAAGCTGTGGCGCCCGGGACGCGACATCGCGACATACCCGACGTCGATCGCCCGCGACCGCACCTACCACCTGAAGGTGGTCGCCGCCGGGTCGCGCCTGCGGGTCTACCTGGACCACGGCAGCACGCCGGTGATCGACGCCGAGGACGGCACCTATGCCACCGGCCGGGCGGGCGCGAACGTCTTCGCCGGCACCGCGGTGATCGGCAACGTCACCCTCGGCGCGACCGGCTTCGCCACCAACCTGGCCGGGCCGTGGCGTCCGGCCGGCGGCACCTGGACCGCGCCCGGCGACGGCGTGCACGCCCAGGCGCCCGGCGACGCGTTCTATCTGAGCGGCACCTCCGGCACCGATTTCACCTATGAGGCGGACGTGCGCCCGGTCAACGGCGTCGCCGCCGCGCTGACCTTCCGGGCCGGCGCCGACGCGTCGCAGCACTACACGGCGAACGTCGACACCACGGGCGTGGTCAAGCTGTGGCGGCCCGGCCGCGACATCGCCGGGTATCCGGCGACGATCGTGCCGGGTCGCACCTATCACCTGACGGTCGTCGCCGTCGGCACGCGTCTGCGGGTCCGGCTCGACGGCGTCCAGGTGATCGACGCCGTCGACTCGGCATACGCCTCCGGGCTGTTCGGGCTGAACGCCTACAGCGGCACCGCCGCCTTCCAGAACGTCAGGATCGGCGCCCCGTCGTGACTGCCTCGGGTACGGGTATGCTCCCGCGATCATGGAGCCCGATACGCACTTC
The DNA here is from genome assembly GCF_040638275.1 of Actinoplanes sp. NPDC026623. Classification (NCBI taxonomy): domain Bacteria; kingdom Bacillati; phylum Actinomycetota; class Actinomycetes; order Micromonosporales; family Micromonosporaceae; genus Actinoplanes; species Actinoplanes sp. NPDC026623. Next base: position 17,735 of record NZ_JBEZXZ010000171.1, read on the forward strand.
GCCTTCACGGCCGAACTCACCGCGGTGCAGCTCAGAGCCGGTGTGCGGCGGGCCGGACGGCGAGCGACACTGGTCCTTCGGATCCTGGGGCTGATCCTCGTGGCGGACGGCCTGCCGCTGGCTGTCCTGAGCGAGTCCGACCGCTGGATCGGCATGATCATCGTTGCGCTGGGTGTCGGCGTTGTTCTCGGCGCGCCGTTCCTGGCGCGAAGCGTGCGGCTGCGGCGTGCCCGCAGGACGCTCGACGGGCCGATCTCGTACCGGATCGATGCCGAGGGGGTCCACACGGCCTCCCGGTACACCGACGGCGTCGTCCGGTGGCCGTTGATCGACCGATGCGAACAACTGCCGGACCTGTTGTTGCTCTGGATCGGCAAGGGCGTGGTCATCCTGGTCCCGGTGAGTGAGCTGGCGGCCACCACCCGGGCGGCGCTTGTCGCCTTCGTGCGGTCGCACCTTGGCGGCGCCGCGCCCGCGGCGCCGGCCGGGGAGCCACCCGCGGTCCGCGCGCCGACGCCGTAACGGGGTCCGCGCCGGCACGCGGGCCGGCGACGGGATCAGCGGAGCGGGCGGAGCGGGCGGAACTCCCGGGCGAGGACGTAGCGCGCCACCTGCACGCCGAGCTGGGCGCCCTGCACGTCGGCGGTGCGGTAGTGCACCCCGCCCCAGATCCTCGCCTCGATGAGCTCGGCCAGGGCCTGCGAGAAGCCGCCGAAGTGGCGGGTGGTCCCGGAATCGGCGCTGTAGGCGCTGAACGGAACGTCGTCGCGGCCGAAGAACTGCCGCAGCGCCGTCATGATCGTCGCGGTCGTGCAGGCGTGCCCGGACGTGTGGTCCGGGAACGGCGGGGTGATCAGCAGCGGCATCCAGGCCGGGTCGGCGGCGGTGGCCGGGTTGCCGTCGGTGTCGGCGAGCTGGACCGCGGTCACCGGGCGCCAGAAGTTCCAGCTCCGCTTCTGGTTGAAGCAGGAGATCGTCGAGTCGGCCCGGGTGACGTCGGTCATCGCGTACATCCGGGCGGTCTGCAGTGGACTCAGGTGCTGGGTCTGCGCGAGCTGCCGCTTGATCTCCCACTCGGTCTGCCGCCGGTCGTGCCACCAGATCGCCGCCTCGGTCTGGTCCTGGGTACGCACGGTGCTGGTGGCCGAGCCGAGCGCCTTCACCTCGTTGAGGTCCCGGGCCCACGCGGCGCTGCTCAGCGCGGGCGGCCCGGCCGTGCCGAAGGTGGTGCCGCTGGGGATGACGAACGTCTTGATGTCGGCGATCTGCGCGCCGTCCTGGGCGTACGCGGGCGGGGTGGGCCGCCACTGGCCCGGTTCGGTGCCGATCGTCCAGCTCGCCTGCCGCGCGGCGCAACGACGGCGCCGACC